>JAEZDQ010000109.1 GCA_023433225.1 Bacteroidota bacterium
GAAATTAGGATTTTTAATTGCAAGTCTTTTCGCTACAGTGGCCTTTTCACAAGACAATTACGTTTCCGAAACTTCCGGCAACCTGACCATCGAATACGATGCAGCCTTACAAAAAATAATGACTGAAAAAGAAAATGCAATTTGTGTGGTTCCGGAAGAAGAAAAAGAAGTAAAAAAACCGGAATTCTGTAATGGTGCCCGCGTTCAAGTTTTTTATGGCAAAAGCCGACAGGAAGCCGAAGCCAAACTGAAAGAAGTCAAAACCTTGTTCCCGAACCTATATGCCAATGTGGTTTACCATTCGTCGGACTACAAAGTGCATTTGGGTTATTTTGAATCCAGAAACGACGCCGCGGCAACCTTAAACAGGGCGAAAAGGAATTTCCCCGCTTCCTTTATTTACAATGAAACTTTCCGTTGCAGTTTAATCGGGAATTAAATCACGCGGTTAAGTGCCTGGTAAATCTGCGAACGCATCTGGGTCAGCAATTTGATCTTTTCAAGCTGTTCCGCCCGCGCATCGCCTGCTAATTGATCATCCTGTAACAAAACCGAAAATTCTTTGATTTTGTCTTCGAGGTAAAAACTTTTGTACCGCAGGATGGTATCATTCACATCTTTCAAAATATTCGCTTCTTTGGGTTTGATGAATATTCCCATTTTTTCTGACCAATTTTTGCTCAAGCTGTATTTCTCGCTCATCGCATTGGAAGCGATTCCCGTTTTGGCTTCGTCAAAAAGTTTGATAAAAAAATCACCGGTCCGCAACTCTTCTTGCTCATAGCCGAGTTTCACATCTTCCAAAATCGATTGGTACAATTCATTTTTCAGCACCAGACCATTGGTTTCAAATTGGTGAAGGATTTCCTCAATGACCGTGGTTGGATAAACTTCGTTTTCGCCTTGTTTGATTTCAATGACCAAATCCCCGTACTGCATGATGAGTTTGATGATTTCCTCTTCAATCGTATGGATGGGGTCAAAGGCCATTTTCACCTCATCCTTCACCACTTCCAGCGGTTTGGACTCACGGGCTTTGGAAGCCGTTTCCTTTTCTTTGCGCTGGATGGTTTGCGCCAATTCCTTGAAAAGGATTTCCTCGCGCACATCCATGATCTTCGCGGTTTCCTGAATGTATAATTCCTGTTGAATCAAGTTCGGAATCAGGGAAATACTTTGGATGATGTCACGGATGAGTTCCGCTTTTTTAACCGGATCGTTTTTGGTTTCATCCAATAAAACTTTGGTTTTGAACTGAATGAAATCTGTTGCGTTTTCAGATATATATTCTTGAATTTCTTCGGATGAATGTTTTTGTGCAAATGAATCCGGGTCTTCGCCTTCAGGAAACAGAAGGACTTTTACATTGAGCTCTTGTTCCAAAATCAAATCAATCCCCCGGAATGAAGCCTTGATTCCCGCCGCATCCCCATCATAAAGAATCGTAAGATTGGGCGTCAGTCTTTTGATCAAACGGATTTGGTCCGGCGTCAGCGCGGTGCCCGAACTGGCTACAACGTTCTCTATCCCCGACTGGTGCAGCGAAACCACATCGGTATAACCTTCGACCAAAAGGCATTCATTTTGTTTCAGAATGGCTTGTTTGGACTGGAAAATCCCGTAAAGGATTTTACTCTTGTGGTAGATTTCCGATTCAGGCGAATTGAGGTATTTCGCCGCTTTGACATCATTCCTCAAAATCCTTCCGCCAAAACCCAATACCCTTCCGGAAAAGCTGTGAATCGGAAACATCACACGCTCCCGGAAACGGTCAATCCCCTGTTCCGAATCATTATAAATCGACAGTCCCGAAGCTTCGAGAATGTTTTTCCCGTAGCCTTTTCCTTCTGCATATTGGGTAAACGCATTCCGTTGAGCAGGCGAATAACCCAAGTCAAACTTCTGAATCGTTTCTTTGGTAAATCCCCTTTCTTTGAAATAGGTCAATCCGATATTCCGCCCTTCTTCACTTTCGTGGAGTTGTTCCGTGAAATATTTTTGGGCAAATTCAGAGACGATGTACAGGCTTTCCCTGAGCTTCAATTCTTCCTTTTGCGCATCGGTTTGTTCCCTTTCTTCTTCGATTTCGATATTGTATTTTTTGGCCAGCCAACGCAAGGCTTCGGGATAGGTAAACTGTTCGTGTTCCATCAAAAAAGTCACCACATTGCCGCCTTTGCCGGAAGAAAAATCTTTCCAAATCTGTTTGGCTGGAGAAACCATAAAAGACGGCGTTTTCTCATCGGCAAACGGCGAAAGCCCTTTGAGGTTGCTTCCGGACCGTTTCAGGCTGATGAAATCGCCGATGACTTCTTCTACCCGGGCGGCAGAAAAAACGGCGTCTATGGTCTGGCGTGAAATCATGGGGTAAAATTAGCATTTTTCAACGGATGTTAATGGGAAATAAAAACAGGCGGGTTGAATGAGGTTGGAAGCCGATGAAAGGTTCAATCCACCTATCAGTTTCGGTTGTTTGCATCTCTTTTTAATCAATTGACTAATAATTTTGGCATTGAAACCTATATTTTTGGGTCTTTTAGACCCAATTTTGACTCCATGACCCAAACGGAATATTCAAAGACCTAAACGGAATGGTTCCCTGCTTAAAAATTTCAATCCATCCACCAAACCGAAGGGTTTAGGAAATAAAAATACCGGTGATTCTGTATGGGAAATTGGTTAATCCTTCCATCAATTCAGCAAGAGATAGAGTAAAAACACGGTCGGGATAAAATAAACCACAATCCCCTGCGCACCCGGATAATCCTTTGCCAACCGCTGTCCGAGGAACAACAAAAGGAAGGTAATGCCCGATAAAACCGCACTGACCAAAGCCCAGCAATTCTCGCCATGGCACCACAATAGTATGGCTCCGATGATGGCCGTAATGCCCGAGGCAAGTTCCAACAGCGTAACCAAAGCCAATGAAAACGGAACCATTCCCTTGATGAGGGTTTTGGAAAAATGGGATTCCAGCCAGCCCAGATTTCCTTTCCAGTCAACGACTTTGTCGATTCCCGATTGCAAAAAAACGATGGCGAGAAGCGCGAGGATAAATATTGAAGCAAGGTGTTCCATTTTTTGTTTTGTTTTAGGATTTCAAATGTAAGGGATTTTGGGGATTTGGAGGAGGAAGAAATCACCATCGTCAAACATAAACTTTGTATATTTGGATGAAAGTTGAAAATGATAACCAAAGAATTCATATTAAAAGCTCTTGAAATGAACAAACCAAAACTTTCGGAACTCGGTATCCGAAAAGTGGGTTTGTTCGGCTCTTACCTTCGAAATGAACAAACGCATGAGAGCGACATTGACCTGCTGATTGAGTTCGACCCCGAACAAGAGAATTTTGATAATTATATGGCCGTTTACAATTTGTTTGAAAGAATCTTCAAGAACAAAAAAATTGAGGTGGTAACCCAGAACGGCTTGAGCCCCTATATAGGCCCTAAGATTTTAAACGAAGTTCAATATGCCTAAAGATGCCGACGTGTATTTGAAACACATTCTCGATGAATGTTCCTACCTGAATTGAGCAACCCAAGAGATGGACTTTTCTTCATTTTTAGAAGACGAAACGCTGAAGCGTGCCGTCGTACGAAGTTTAGAGATTATAGGTGAGGCTACCAAGAAAATTCCTGCTGATTTTAAAGTCCTGCATAGTACCATTCAATGGAATAATATGGCGGGAATGCGAGACAGGTTAATCCACGATTATATGGGCGTCAATTATTCAATTGTCTGGGATGTTATCAAAAATAAAATACCGGAACTTACCGTTCAAATTGAACAAGTACTGTCGGAAAAATAAAAACCTCCGTTTTAAACAGAGGTTTTATTGAACTGATTATTTCTTCTTTCCTTTCTTTTTCTCTTGCAGTTTTTGTTGTTCCTGCGCCTGCTCCATCAATTGTTGCATTTTAGCGCCCCATTTGCTCGGCTTTTTCGGTTTGGCCTTGTTTTCCTGGATTTTGGCGTGGATTTTCTTGTCGTCAATCATCACGTTTTTGATGAACATCACTATCCCGATGTTGATGACATTGGAAACCAAATAGTACCAAGATAGACCCGATGCATAACTGTTCAGGAAAACGAAGAAGAATACCGGCATCACATACATCATGTATTTCATGATGCGCATGTCGGGCATCCCTTCCTGAGGCGGCTGGTTGAAGCTGTCCAAAGAACCGGAAACCTTGAAGTACACCACCATCGCAATGACATAGGACAAAGCCAAGATACTGATGTGGCCGTCCATCATTGGAACCCAGTCGGGAATCAAAATCGGTGAATCATAAGCGGTCAAATCCTCGGCCCACAAGAAAGATTCGCCCCGTAAATCGATGATGTTCGGGAAGAACCGGAACAAGGCATAGAAAATAGGAATTTGTATCAAGGCAGGCAGACACCCCGAAAGCGGATTAACACCTGCTTTTCGGTAAAGCTCCATCGTCGCTTGCTGCTTTTTCATCGCGTTTTCCTTTCCTTTGAATTTTTCAGTCAGTTCATTGAGTTCGGGACGCAAAATCCGCATCATCGCACTTTGTCGGTATTGTTTGTACATGATGGGTGACAAAACCAATTTCACCACGATGGTCATCAGCAAGATTACCCAACCGTAATTGATGCCGGTCGTAGCCAGCCATTGGAAAATATTCAGGAAGAAATGTTTGTTGATCCAACCTAAAAATCCCCACCCGAACGGGATGATTTCTCCGAAATCCTTGCCTTCATATTGATCTTGTGTCAATAACCGGTAATCCAACGGGACGAAATCCCATTGCATTTTATAATTCAACTCGCTGCCCGAAACCGGAATCAACGCCTGGAAATTATAATTTTTACTGAATGCGGGATTGGTTTCACCAATCGGTTTGGAATTTCCCGCAGGGCTCAGGAAACCTTCATCGAATGACAAAATCGAAGAAAAGAACTGTTGTTTGAAGGCAATCCAGTCCACTGCTTCTTCCTCTGCCCATTCATCTGCGCCGAATAGTTCGTATTCCACATCGTTGGTGCCCTTGAACCGGAAATAAGTTTGCGCCCAATAATCCTCTTGTTGTTTTCCTTTTTCAACGGAAAGCGCGTTCATATCCCATTCAACCGCCAGGTTTTTGTCGGAAGTAATTTGGTGGATTCCTTCGGATTTGATTTCAAAACCGATGGAATAATCTTCACCGAACGTATAAACATATTGCAAACTTCCTTGTGCCAAAGCGGCATTCATGGTCACAATCTTTTTGGAACCCGCGTTTTGAACCGATGGTGAAAAGGCCAATTGAGCCGTATTGATCTCATTGCCGGATTTATCTTTGAATTTCAGGTTGAATTCATTGTTACCATCTTTGATGATGTAAAGCGGCCTTTTATGGTCTTTCGCGGCAGAATCGAAAGCTGAAAATTCCTTCAATAAAAGTTCCGAAATATAACCTCCTTTACCCGAAAAAGTCGCTTTTATTTTAGGATTCTCAACAGCATAATCTTTTGGCTGTACGGACTTTGCAGTAGTATCAGCTGGAGTTTGAACCGAAGTTCGAGCGGAATCAACCTGCGCCGCCTCCGGTATATTTTGTTCTTGCTGAGCGGCAAGCTGTTCTTTTTGTTGCAGCTCCCTTAGTTCTTCTTCCGAAGGTTGGTTGATGTAAAAAAATGCGGCCATAAGAACCGCTATAAGTGCAAAACCGATGAATTGGTTTTTGTCAAATTTTCTTTCCTGTTGCATGTATCAGTTCGTTTTGTTTGTGCATTAATGCGGCTTCAATAAATTTTATGAATAATGGATGGGGATTGGCAACGGTGCTTCGGTATTCCGGATGAAATTGAACGCCGATGAAAAAAGGATGGTTTTCATATTCCATGATTTCAACCAATCCGGTATCGGGATTGATTCCGGTCGGTAAAAAACGTTCCTTTTCAAATTCCTCGAGGTATTCATTATTGAATTCATACCGGTGCCGGTGACGCTCTTGGATCAATTCTTTGCCATAAATCTCCGCGGCTGCGGAGTCCTTTTTTACTTTACAGTTCCAATTTCCCAAACGCATCGTTCCGCCTTTGTGGGTCAGGTTCTTCTGGCCTTCCATCAGGTTGATGACCGGATGCGGTGTTTGGGAATTGATTTCGGTGGTATCGGCATTGCTTAAGCCCAAAACATTCCGGGCAAATTCAATCACCATAATTTGCAGACCCAAGCAAATTCCCAAGGTGGGAATTTTGTTCCGGCGGGCGAAATTTGCCGCCAAGACTTTGCCCTCAATGCCCCGATCCCCGAAACCGGGTGCGATGAGAATCCCGTCAACGCCTTTGAGTTTTTCTCCGACGTTTTCTTCCGATAAATCGCCGGAATAAACCCAACGGATTTTCACTCCGGTATCGAAGGCAGCACCCGCATGGGTAAAAGCCTCGGAAATGGATTTATAGGAATCTTGAAGCGAGGTATATTTTCCAACCAATGCGATTTCCACTTTGTTGGCCGGGTTTTTATGTTTGGACAAAAAACGTATCCAGCCTTCCAGTTCCGGCTCTGTTTCGGTTGATAATCCCAAAGTTTCCAAAACCACTTGGTCAAAATGTTGCTGGTGCAGCAACAAGGGAACGTCGTAAATGGATTCGGCATCGATGCTTTCGATGACGTTTCCTTTTTTCACATTGCAAAACAAAGCCAATTTCTCACGGACATCTTTAGGCAAATGGTGTTCGGTCCTTGCGACCAAAACATCGGCACGGATTCCGCTTTCCATCAGCAAACGCACTGAATGTTGGGTGGGTTTGGTTTTCAGTTCACCACTTGCGGCCAGATAAGGAACGAGCGTGAGGTGGATGACCATCGCACTTTTTTCGTCCAATTCCCAAGTCAGCTGGCGAACGCTTTCTATATAAGGCAATGATTCAATGTCGCCTACTGTTCCACCGATTTCGGTGATGATGATGTCGTACTTGCCGCTGCTGCCCAATAATTTAATCCTTCTTTTGATTTCATTGGTGATGTGCGGAACGATTTGAACGGTTTTTCCCAAGTAATCGCCCCGGCGCTCCTTTTCAATAACGGTTTGGTAAATTCTCCCGGTGGTTACATTATTGGCTTGTGACGTGGTGCGGTTCAGGAATCTTTCATAGTGCCCCAAATCCAAATCGGTTTCGGCTCCGTCTTCGGTTACATAACATTCTCCGTGTTCATACGGGTTCAAAGTACCCGGGTCCACATTGAGGTAAGGGTCTAACTTTTGGATGGTTACGGAATAGCCCCTGGCTTGCAAAAGCATTCCAAGTGAAGAGGCGACGATTCCTTTGCCGAGTGAAGATGTTACGCCGCCGGTAACAAAAATGTATTTGGGTGAATTTGGTTCCATTGAATTACTAAATCAATGGGTGCAAAATTAAGATAAATTATCGAGTTCAAGGGTTTAATTTGGAAAATCTAAGGAAACCAAAGGAAATAAAAAAGGCAAGCTTACTACATCACACCGCTACGACCGGATACCCTTGCTGCGTTCCCGCCCTGGGGGATTGACCAGGAGCTGGTTGTGTAGGACTTGCCCGCTGCAAAGGTAAAACCTTTCCTGTTTCAATGCAAACGAAATGAACAGAAAACACTATTTTAATCGTAATCTATTCAAAGAGAATGGGATGGTTTTCATTATTTTTCCCGATGAATGATTAATAGGTTTTTCAATGTGAGTTTTTGTTCCAACCACTTTTTTAATTTGACCTCTTCTTCTTCCGATTTTAATTCCGAATCATAGATTACCACGGTTTCTACTATCGTACTATCATTTTCATTTTCTGTTAATTGCCTGCCTATGGATACATTTTTCATCTCCGGAAAAAGGATTTCAATTTCTCTTAAAATAGCCAGGTTATCAAATTTATAAACAGACAATTCACGCTGTAAGTTGTTTATAATCAAATCTTTTTCAGACACAACGTTTTGTTGGGTAGTGATTTCATTGAGGATTTGACTTTTTAAATCGATTTCATCTTGGCGAATGATTAATTCGGTTTGGTTTAAATCATAATCCTTTAATCTTTGGTTAAAATCCAGGATTTGTGCACTGTCGAAACGTTGCATTAAAAAAGCAAGTTCAATCTTTTTGGGCGAAGCATTAAAATTGGTTTTTTTGTATATAATTGTATAGCCTTTGTTGTTAAATTCCTTATCCAAAAATTGGTTGACATTGTCATTATAGGTTCTTTGTTGGTATAGATTATACGCCAAATAAAAACTGGGAATAATCATAATTAAAATGATAATTGAAATCCAAAAACGGATGAGTTTGGCTCTTCTTACAGTGGGAGCCGCCACTGATGGGTACTTCAAGTATTTGATTATAAAGAAGGTAGCAATGCAGATAAAAAAACAATTGATGGAGTACAAATAAAAAGCACCCAAGAAATAATACCAATTCCCGATTGCAATTCCATAGCCGGCAGTACACAAGGGAGGCATCAAAGCGGTTGCAATGGCCACACCCGGAATTGGATTTCCTTTTTCCACCCGCGTGATGGCAATTACGCCTACCACCCCGCCAAAAAAGGCAATCAAAACATCGTAAATCGTAGGGGAGGTACGCGCCAATAATTCAGATTGGATATCCTTAAATGGACTCACATAGAAATAAATCGCAGAGACACCTAATCCCACCAGGGTTGAAACAGCCAAATTGCGCATGGATTTGTTCAGCAACTCAAAATTGTACGTTCCCAATGCAAACCCGGCTCCCACGATCGGGCCCATCAATGGTGAAATCAACATGGCACCAATGATTACGGCTGTCGAATTCACATTTAACCCTACTGAGGCTATAACAATAGCACAGGCCAAAATCCACAAATTAGAGCCCCTAAATGAAATGCCGGTTCGGACATTTTCAATTACTTTTTGCCTATCCTCCTCCCCTGCATGCAAGGAGACAAAGCGTAACAACTTTTTACTGAACGACATAACAAACAGATTGGTTTAATATAGATACTGGAAACGGGCAAATTTACAAATTGAAATAATCAAACCTTCAGAAAATTTAGCATGGAATTTCAAATTCTTGCAATTACCTTTGGCAAATGTTTCGATTTTTACTTTTAGCTATACTTTCCGGCTTATTATTGGCCTGCGGCTGGCCGACAAAAGGCTTCCCCATCCTGCTGTTTTTCGGCTTTGTACCTTTGTTGTTCGCGGAGAATAAAATCAGCCAAATGCCTCATTTAAAAAGAAAGGGCCTAAAGGTTTTCGGCTTGGCTTACCTGGCTTTTCTCATTTGGAACGCCATCGGAATATGGTGGCTGCATTATGCCCAAGAATACAATTCCAGCGGAGAATTAGAAAACTCTTGGATATCTTATCTCTTCCCGGTTTTAGCCAATGCCCTGCTGATGAGCCTCGTTTTTCAGCTGTACCATTGGGTAAAATCCAGAGCGGGGAATTTTTACGGATTGCCTTTTTTACCGGCCATTTGGATGGGTTTCGAAAAATTTCATTTGGATTGGGAAATGACCTGGCCTTGGTTCAATCTCGGAAACGGATTTGCCAATTACCACCAATGGATTCAATGGTATGAATTCACCGGGACTTTCGGCGGAACGCTCTGGGTACTCGTCGGGAACCTCATCGTTTTTTATTTCCTCTACGCCTATTTGAATTTAAAAAGGAAAACTTACCTCAACAAACTCATACTCTATACGGTTTTATGGATCGGAATCCCCATCGGGATTTCTTATGGAATTTACCATTCGCACCAAGAAAAAGGTGAAACGATAACGGCCATGGTTCTACAGCCCGCCTTAGACCCCTATACCGAAAAGTACACCAAAGATTCTTTCCAGATTGTAGATGAATTGATCCAACTGACCCACCAAAACATCACGCCGGAAGTGCAGTTCATCGTTGCGCCCGAAACCGCTTTTCCGGGAAATGCGCCGGGGCTGAACATAGACAAACTCGATTCTGATTTCCTATTGCAACGTTTTCAGATGAACTTCAGCCGCTATCCGCAGACAAGCTTCGTTTCGGGAGTGGAACTGATGCGTTATTATCCGTACGAAAAACTGGCTTCCCCTACTGCTACGAAGTTCGGGAA
>JAEZDQ010000113.1 GCA_023433225.1 Bacteroidota bacterium
ACATTGAATTGCGTCAAGAACGTCGCGAGAAAATGGAACAGGCTCAGAAAAATCAGGAGCAGTACATCAAACATACCGAACAACTCATCAATAAATTCCGGGCAAAAGCATCCAAAGCCGCCACGGCCCAATCCCTAATCAAAAAACTTGATAAAATCGAACGGATCGAAGTGGAGAATGAAGATGTCCACAAAATGAACATCCGTTTTGCGTCGGCTGTTACTCCGGGAAAAATCATCTTCGAACTGGAAAATGTAGGGAAGGCTTATGGCCAAAAGCAAATCTTTGATGGCGTAAATTTCTTCATCAATCGGGGAGAGAAAATCGCTTTTGTCGGACAAAACGGACAGGGAAAAACCACATTGGCGCGTGTGATGGTGGATGGACTGGAACATTCCGGAACCATCAAACTTGGACATAATGTGGAAGTTGGATATTTTGCACAAAATCAGGCCGAAGTCTTAAACGAAAAATGGACGGTACTGGAAGAGGCCGAATATGCTTCAACCGAAGAAACCCGAAAACAGGTTCGCGATGTTTTAGGCGCATTTTTGTTCAGCGGAGAAGCCGTAGAGAAAAAGGTTTCCGTGCTTTCCGGAGGGGAAAGAAACCGATTGGCTCTGGCGAAATTACTGCTGAAGCCGTTCAACGTTTTGGTGATGGATGAGCCGACCAACCATTTGGACATTCAATCCAAAGAGATTTTAAAACAAGCTTTGAAAAACTTTGACGGAACCTTGATTCTGGTGTCGCATGACCGTGAGTTTTTAGACGGATTGGCTAAAAAAGTATTTGATTTCCGGGATGGAAAAGTGACTGAATTTTTGGGTGGAATCAACGAATACCTGGTTGAAAGAAAAGCCGAAGGATTCAGGGAAATCGAGGCCACGTCAAACCGTCCAAAAGGAGGAGAACACACAGATTTGGTGTTGAAAGAAAATGAATTATCTCAGGAAGAAATCAAAGAGCAAAAGCGCATCAAAAACAAGATTACGAAGTTGGAAGAAGAAATTGCAGGATTTGAATCTGAAATCGCTTCACTGGAAAAGAAATTTGAATCTTCACAATCTGATGAAGATTTGAAGAAATATGATGAATTAAAACTCAGACTGGAAGATAAAATGTCTGAATGGGAAGAACTGATGGAGAAAATTTAGATTCAATTTAGGGATTTTTTAGATTTCTCCTTCGTCGAAATGACAAAAATTTTAATTAAAATTTTCTCTTGCCCAAACCACGTTAATCAGTTCATTCATCAAAATAAACCAACTCCTTTTTATATCGTTCAAACTCTTTTTCATCCGTTAAACCAACCGCAGAATTAGATTTTTTTACCAAAGCCGCAATCATTTGTTTTTTGGACAATTTATTTTTGGACAATTTTTCAAAAACTTCACGTCCGATGCGGTTGTTATGCAAATCCATTTCATGGTCAAAAGGTTCGTTCGGGAAACATTCTTCGTGCAAATCGGTGATGAATTTTGCCCATTCGAAGGCTTTCTCTTTCGAAGTAAAAACCGAACAGTTTTTAGCAATTAATAAATTCCAGGCAGCGTGACGAAAGGCATTGGCAACGCCTCTGCCGCCATGAGCCTCGTGAAAATGCAATTCAGAAAACAAAATGGATTCAATGGTCGCCCAAACCGTGGGAATCAAGAGCAAAGGATTAGAAATCAGCCCGCGGAACATTTTCCAAGTAAAACTGACGGAAAGATTTTTAAGTATCTTGAAAAACCTGCCCATTTCAAAGTTTGTTGCTTATAGCTTCGAGCCTTTTCACAACTTCCTCTTTGCCCAGCAATTCCATAATCAACGGAACGTCAGGCCCTTGCAAACCTCCGACCAAAGACAGGCGAACAGGCATCATCAGCTTTCCAAATCCGATTTCTTTAGCCTGAACAAAGTTTTGGATTGCATCGTGAATTGCAGAATGTTCAAAAGAACTGATTGCTTCCAGTTGGCCTGAAAATTCTTTCAACAATTCCGCAGAATCATCTTTCCAGGCTTTGGCGATTGCCTTTTCATCGTAAATTTCAGGGGCTACGTAAAAGAATTTACCTTGTTGAAATATGTCTTTGATGAAATTCGCACGTTCTTTCAGTAAATTAATTACGCTTAAATTGAATTCTTCCGAAGCTGAAATTCCTTCTTTTTCCAATTCTTTTCGAAATTCCGGAAGGATTTCTTCCGCAGATTTTTGTTGAATGTATTGATGGTTGAACCAAATTGTTTTTTCCGGATTGAACCGCGCACCGGACTTGCTGACTTTTTCTAAACTGAATTCTGAAATCAGTTCTTCTATCGTAAAAATTTCCTGCTCCGTTCCGGGGTTCCAACCCAATAGCGCCAGCATATTGACTACCGCATCCGGCAAATAGCCTTCTTCTCTGTAACCTTTTGAAATCCCCTCTTCGGTTGTCCATTCGATTGGAAACACCGGAAATCCGTGTTTATCTCCGTCGCGTTTGCTGAGCTTTCCTTTTCCTTCCGGTTTCAAAATCAATGGCAAATGCGCAAATCTGGGCGCCGTCCAACCGAAAGCCTTGTACAAAAGTTCATGTAAAGGCATTGATGGAAGCCACTCTTCACCTCGAATGACGTGCGTGATTTCCATCAGACGATCATCAACAATGTTCGCCAAATGATAAGTCGGCATTCCGTCAGATTTATATAAAACTTTATCATCCAACGTATTGGAATTAATGGAAATTTTCCCACGAATCAGATCATCCAGTAAAACGGTTTGATTCTCCGGAATTTTAAATCGGATAACATAAGGAATCCCGGAATTAATTTTTGCCTGAATTTCTTCCTGATTTAATTTCAAAGAATTATTTAACTGATTACGATTCTGTGAATTATAAATAAATGTTTCTCCTTTAGACTCAGCCTCCAAACGAAATTTATCAAGCTCTTCCGGCGTATCAAAAGCATAATATCCGTTGCCGGAATCAATTAATTCCTGAGCATATTTTGCATAAATTTCTTTTCTTTCAGACTGTCTGTAAGGCTCATGCGAGCCGCCGAAACCAACTCCTTCATCAGGGTTTAATCCTAACCATTTTAAGGATTCGATGATGTAGTTTTCCGCGCCTTCCACATAGCGGTTCTGGTCGGTATCTTCGATTCGCAACAGAAATTTACCGTTGTGGTGCTTGGCAAAAAGATAGTTGTACAACGCGGTACGAACCCCGCCAATGTGCAAAGGGCCGGTGGGACTGGGCGCAAAACGGACTCTTACTTCAGACATTTCAAAACTTTTTTGCGAAGATAGAAACTTTGGACTTTGAACCTTGAACTTTAAACCGTGAATTTTGGCTGGGTTTTTGTAAATTGGCTTCGGATTAAATTCAAAAAAATGAAAAAATACGCCTCAATCATCCTATTCATGGCCTTTATTTGGAACGGATTTGCACAGGAAGTCCCGACCGAAGTCAAAACGGAATTTGATTCGGTTGCACTCAACCAGCCTATTTTTGATTTAGAAGGAAATGAAATTTCTGTCGGAGACGTGTTGAAAAAATACGAAGGAAATGTAGTCCTACTCGACATCTGGGCATCCTGGTGTCCGGATTGCATCAAAGGCCTTCCCAAATTAAAAGAGGTTCAAAAGGAATTCCCGGATGTGGTTTATTTGTTTTTTTCACTCGATAGAATCGGGAAAGAAGATGCGTGGAAAAACGGGATTGAAAAATATGACATTGAAGGCGAACATTATTGGTTCAATACCGAATGGAAAAATGATTTTACCAATTACATCGGGATCAACTGGATCCCGCGTTATATACTAATCGACCGTAGTGGAAAAATTGCACATTATTATGCAATCCATGCGGACGACCCGCAAATGATGGAAATGCTGGTGGAATTAAATCTGAATCCTAAGGTGGAATAAAAAAGGCACCCAAAAAGAGTGCCTTTCCATGAAAAACCTAAACCTCTCAATTATTATCTTTTAATAATTTTGAATGTTTCGACCATTCCTCCTTCCAATATTACGCGGAATATATATACACCCGGCGTAAGTGAAGAAATATTCATTTGTCCGTTCGATACTTTGGAACCGGCCATTACCTGCTGGCCTGCCATATTAAATACCGACACGCTTTCTATTGATTTTACCGAACTTAAATTCAGCACATCTTTGACCGGATTCGGATAATAAGTGAAATTAGCATTGTTTAGGTCTGAAATCCCAAGCTCTCCTATGTTTACGGTATAATCTTCGGTTTCACCAAAGCCCTGATCCTCATCACAGGCCATATCCCAGGTCGCACTTGCTTCTCCTACCGCAGCAACCCTCACCCTCATTCTGTAAAGACCGGCAACGGCATCGTCCGGAATGGAAATTTCACCCGTAACGAGACCTGCGGTTCCTGTTCCTAAATAGGTAAATTCATTTTCGTCGAAAGTTCCGCTGTTATCATAATCAATCCAAACAGAAACCGATTCAAACGGCCAGCCATCACCTACTGTCACAGAAATAGGATAAGTATTCCCAATCTCAACTTCGGCAACTTGGTCGGTATAATCGCCATATCCGTTAGGACTGCAATCGGTGGTATTGTCAATTCCCGAAAAGGTTACGTTGGTAATCAGGTCTCCGTCCGTACAATCCAGAACAGGCTCGCAATATTCCGGCCCTCCGGGAATCAGGAGGTCATCAAAATATACCGCCCATCCCAACGCCATGAAAGCCGGTCCGCTTGTCCAACCGGCAACATAGTTTCCGTCTGAGGAAATCCTGTATCCCTGTCCGTCCAATGTGCTTGCATCGATATCAAATCCGCTCAATACATCAGTCAAAAACTGAGCTTCTGCCCCTAAGTCTGCATGATATAAAATAGGATCTCTCGAAAACCCTTCCCCGTCTATAAACTTTTCGGCGTATCCCACGACTACTCCGTTTTCTGAAATATCTGAAAAAGAAGCACTTAAATAACCTTCAGGTATAGAATAAGTGGTAAAATCTTCTTCAGCTATTTTATAAATGAATGGCTCCCCTCCAAAAACCCCAACTATTTCATTATTTTCATTAATCGCATTGGCTTCTCCATGTGTTTCCTGTTTCAGAACGATTGTACCGTCTTCATAAAAATAAGCGGGCATTCTCACTGTGCCGACCGGAAGGTCATCAACCCATCCGACTGCAATACCGTTATTGTTTACGCTATATGCGGCACCGTATTCATACAAATCGTTGGAAAGCAACCTGAATGTTTCCGTCTCAGTATTGTAAATAAAGCCCCAGGCACCGTCTTCCGGGGTCCATCCCGTTTGGCCTACCACATAAATCCCGTTTTCCGATATATCATAAATGGTATAAGAAACCGTTGGATTGAATGCCGTTTCGGGGAAACTGACCCAGTCTCCTTCATTTCTGTAGCCGGGGACAAAATTTCCGGCTCCGTCATCCATGAGTCCCACTACCTGATCCGCATCGTTGTTAGCTACGGTCTGAACTACTCCGGTTTCGGCAAATGAAGAACTATTCGTTGCGAAGTCATAATATCCGTTTCCATGAAGTCCGCTTCCCTGATTATTGATGTCATAAATCGCGGTTCCGAATTCGGTTAGTAGATTTAATTGAACTTGAGCCCAAGTAAGACCCAGTACTCCAAAAACTAAGGCTTGTCTGATTGTATAAAGTTTATTCATATAAATTGTTTTTTTAATGGATAAACTTAACCTTAAATTCTATCCCTGAAAAGAAATAGATTTTTGAATTTCATGAAATCCTTAAGCCGAAAAGTGATTTAAGTAATTGTTTTTAAGAGCTTTAAATACCATCCGGTTTCTCGTTTTTTTCAACGGGCCTCAACTGCTGTTTTAAGATTTTGAAACGCATCTGAAACTTAATTTCGCCGTAAATTATGAATGAAATCAAAACCAAGATAAGCAATGAGATTATGGAAATCCCAATCCCATATTTTGACTTTATCTCCTGAATTTTATGGTCTGTTTCCCGTGAATGTTTGGCAAGGGAAACGCTGATGGTTTTTCTTTCTTCGATTTTATTTTGGGCTTCCGTCCGGAGGTATTTTTCGTAATATTTTTGGTATTTGTCCCATTGGTTAATTGCGAGGTAATTATCAGAAAGCCCTTTGTAAAGGCCTTGGTTCAGCACTAGATCTCCTACATTTTTAGATATTTCTACGGCTTGTTTAATTGAGCAATCGCCACTTCATACTCGCCCTGCATGGTGAAAACTTCTGCTAACCCTTTTCGGGAAAAGGCTTCCAGGCTTTTGGCTTCTATTTTTTGTGCAAAAGCCAGGGATCTGTCAAAATTAATTCTTGCCGAGTCATATTGCGCCAATGTAATAAAGCAGTTCCCTTTGTTATAGGTGATTACACTCATGTTTGCAATCATTTTGGGGTCGCATGGTTCTGTTCTAAACTGATTCAGCGAACGGTTAAAATAATCAATGGCTATATCACAGCTGAGCTGGTCACGGTAAATAAAACCCCGAACCCCATAATTATTTCCCAAAATAAGTCGGATGGAGTCCTTGTGCGGGTAACCGGCAATGATCTGTTCAGATTCGTCCAAATATTGCAGTGCTTTGTCGTTTATTCCCAATTGGTGGTACTGTGCCGCGATTTTATTCAATACTGAAATTTCAGAGCGGGAATCCTTGCTCTTTTTACTTAAATCTGCGGCTTTCAATGCGTAATCGAGTGATTTTTCATATTCTCTTTTGGATGAATAGGCATTCGACAATAGTAGAAGTGCGTTGATTTTCTGTTTAGACCCGCTACTGGTTTCGAACATCCGGATCCCGGTTTCTATGGCCTTGTCGGGGTCGTCATAAACGTTGAGCGTTGCGGCAATATACATACTGTCTGAAACGCTCTGCGAAAAGGAGTTAGACAGAATGAAGAAAAAAATTATGGCCAGATATGTTTCAAATTGATACCTCATCCGCAGTTTCTTTTTGCTTTGACATTTCTTTTTTAACAAATTCAACAAATGTAATGGGCGAAACACCGACAACCGACTTGAATACGGTTGTAAATGTACTGTGAGAAGAAAACCCGCATTCTTCCGCCAGATAACTTACTTTATAATTCCGGTAATTGGGCTGTGTCTTGATTTTTTCGGTTATATAATTAATCCTCAACTCATTGATGTAAGCGTTGAAGTTCTTTTCTTTATGACAGTTAATGACTTCGGAAAGATATTTCGTGTTGGTATTGAGTTGAGCGGCCAACATTCCCAGTGACATATCATTGCTTATAAAGCGTTTTGACGATTCGAATTTCTGCAGACCCATCAAAATCTGGTCTTCGCTTTCCTTCAGAATTGTTTTCGTTCTCTGCACTTCAGCGGTGGGTTCTTTAGGAGATTCCGAAGACTTTTTCTTTTCTTTGTTCAAATACTTAAGAAGCGTGGAATACGTTTTTAATTTATTCCGGTTACGAGTTTTCAAAATCACCAGGATCAAGAGGCAGAGGCCCGCAGTCGTTAAAAAACCCCACAATAAATTGGCGAATTGCTTTTCCGTATTTGCCAGTTCTTTATCCTTTTCCCGGGTAATCAGTTGGTGCGCCGTGTTGAATGAATTATTTTCTATCCGTGTGGTAAGGCCATGCAGAGCCAGTGCTTCCTGATTATGCCTGTGGTATTTCGATTTTTCATCCAAAAAAAGGAAATTAGCGGACAGTTTCTCATGGATTTTTAATTGCAAAAACGGGTTGTCAATTTTTTTAGCGAGAAAAAGTGCTTCTTCCAAAAAAACAACGGCAGAATCATTTTGCTGTTTTTGGAAAGACGTTCCGGCTCGTGTTATAAGAGATTTAATTTCCCATGATTTTTTTAGTGGAAAGTACTCTTTTTGAATCGGAATCTCCGATAAATATTTTTCCGATTCCCGATTTAATTGTAAGAATTTCAGAATATCCGCGATGATAAATGTGCTTTCTGAATAAGTTTTATTAGCCTTTTTTTCAGCTGAAAGGTTTCTCGCTTCGAATATCTGCCAAGGATTGGTCATACATTCCTTTTACATAATGAGCCTCTGCGCTTAAAAGATACGCTTTTGCTTTTTGTTCAGCGTTTTGGGCAGATTTTATAACATGCCGGGCGATTTTAACCGCCTCATCCGGATTGGAATAAACGGTTTCAAAAGATTGTTGCAAAAGCCTGTCTGACTCTCTTGTCTGCGCATCCACACATGTCAACCAAAAGAAAAAAGAAAATATAAATAATTTATTCTTTGTCATCAGCTCGTTGAATAAAACAAATATACGGGTTTGATAGAAGGGGTCTCGAAAAACTTGCTATCTTGTCCTTGAAGAACAAAACGAAAAAAGGACGGTTTATAAGCTGTCAATAAGATTTTTGCGTTAACAAACTTTAACATATTTCTATTAATAAATTAGCGCATTAGATGGCGCAAAATGTTCAACTTAGCCTGCTTAATTGAAACCAAATAAATGCAAACCGGAACTACGTCAACAGACATTCAAAAAATTACTGCAGAAATTGAAATTGAAAGCCAAATAATCTATCGGCTTTCTACTGAAATAAACAAAAAAGTCATCGGACAGGAAAAGATGGTCGAAAACCTATTGATTGGCCTCTTGTCCAATGGTCATATTTTACTCGAAGGAGTGCCCGGCCTGGCGAAAACACTTGCCATCAAAACCCTTTCGGAGGCGGTTGACGGTTCATTTTCCCGCATTCAATTCACCCCGGATTTACTCCCGGCAGATGTGGTGGGAACTTTGATTTACAACGTCAAGGAAAACGACTTCAAAATTAAAAAAGGCCCCGTCTTTGCCAATTTCGTTTTGGCGGATGAAATAAACCGTTCGCCCGCGAAAGTCCAGTCTGCATTGTTGGAGGCCATGCAGGAAAAACAAGTGACCATCGGGGACGAAACCTATAAATTAGAAAACCCGTTTCTGGTTTTGGCTACTCAAAATCCGGTGGAACAAGAAGGAACTTATCCTCTACCGGAAGCTCAGGTTGACCGTTTCATGCTAAAAACTGTAATTACGTATCCAAACCGTGAAGCGGAGCAAATGGTTTTACGAAACAGCATCGATGAGTCTTTTCCCAAGGTGGAAAAAGTCATTTCTTTGGAAGAAATACTGCGTTCACGGAAAATGGTTCGGAAGGTTTATATGGATGAAAAAATCGAAAAATACATACTTGATATCGTTTCCGCTACACGTCAACCGGCCGATTTCGGCTTGTCCAAACTGAATGATTTGATTTCATTTGGAGCGTCTCCGCGGGGAAGCATCAACTTGGCTTTGGCAGCTCGGGTTTACGCGTTTTTGAGAAGAAGGGCTTACGTCATTCCAGAAGATGTACGAGCGATGAGTAAGGATGTGCTGCGCCACAGAATCGGTTTGAGCTATGAGGCAGAAGCAGAAAATATTTCCGCCGACCAAATCATCGATGAAATCCTGAATGCAGTTCCGATTCCTTAGAAAATCTATTAAAATTGGACACCAAAGAAATCATCAAAAAAGTAAAACGGATTGAGCTGAAAAGCCGCCGTAAAGCCAACAACCTTTTTATGGGCGAATACCACAGCTCATTCAAAGGCCGCGGGATGATTTTCAACGAAATCCGTCCTTACCAATACGGCGACGATGTCCGAAACATCGACTGGAACAAAACCGCCCATTTCAATGAGCCTTATGTAAAAGTGTTCGAAGAAGAACGGGAATTGACCATGGTTTTGATGGTAGACATCAGTGCTTCGGAAAGTTTAGGAACGCGTAAGCAATTGAAGTCCGAAACAAATGCCGAAATCTGTGCCACACTGGCTTTCTCGGCCATTACTTACAATGACAAAGTCGGGTTGGTTCTTTTTTCTAATGAAGTCGAACTATTTATTCCGCCGAAGAAAGGAAAAAAACACGTTTTGAGAATCATTCGGGAATTGGTCAATTTTGAACCTAAAAATAAAAAAACCAACTTCGGAAATGCCTTGGAGTTTCTGATGAGTTCCTTTAAAAGAAAAGCAAATGTATTTGTCCTTTCAGATTTTACGGATGCCGGAAATTATGAAAAAAACCTCAAAATTGCTGCCAAAAAACACGACATCACCGGTATACGGGTCTTCGATGAGAAAGAAAAATCTTTTCCGAACATCGGATTGGTTACCATTCAAGATAACGAAACCGGAGAAAAGAAACTCATCAATACCTCCTCTCCGACTGTTCGGAAACAGTACGAAAACTTTTACCTACGGAGCCAATTCGATTTTGAAAGCATTTTCAGTCGTTCAGGAGCCGGAAACCTGAATATTCAATCGGATGAAGATTATGTGAAACCCTTGTTGAATTATTTCAAAAAACATTCTTTGAAATGATTTACACACGCTATTTAAACACTTTTTTACTCCTTATCAGAAACTGGTTTTCGGGTTGTTTTTTCCTGCTTTCGCTTATTTCATTCGGGCAAATTACTACCGAAATTGATACCGCCCTTATCCGGATTGGCGAACCGATTCAATACAAACTCACGGTCGTTGCGTCCAAAGAAGACCGGGTCGTACTTCCGCAACACAAGGATACGCTGAGTTTTCACATCGAAATTT
Source organism: Bacteroidota bacterium (assembly GCA_023433225.1). Taxonomy (GTDB): domain Bacteria; phylum Bacteroidota; class Bacteroidia; order Flavobacteriales; family Weeksellaceae; genus Moheibacter. The sequence continues at coordinate 10,562 of JAEZDQ010000113.1, forward strand.
TAGACCAAAAAACCCATACGCTTTCCGAGGGTGAAAATAAAAAATGGATACAAGAATTAAAGATTACTGGCTTTGACCCCGGTACGTTTTTAATCCGCTCTTTTCCGGTTGTTATCAATGGCGACACTTTGCTTTCGCGTTCATTTCAGGTGGAAATTCTCGACGTGGAAATCGATTCCGCAAATTTATTGGGTTATCCCATCAAACCAATTATGGATGAGGAATATACGTGGAAAGACTATTGGAATAAATATTGGCTCTATTTCGTCGGTGGTACTTTGGTTTTCATTGCCTTGCTGGTTGTTGCGGTTCTTTTCTTGAAATCGAAAAATCGAAAAGAGGAAAATGCCCGAATCGTTAAAACCCCTTATGAAGAAGCCATTGAATCCCTGAAAAACATCGATAAGAAAAAATTTCTGGAAAAAGGCCAGATTTATCCCTTTTATTCGGAATTGTCCTATACGCTGAGGCGTTATGTGGGAAGGGTTTATCATTTTTCTTCCTTGGAATTATTGTCGGACGAATTGGTGGATTATTTCAGGAAATCTACCCATTTGACCAATGAAGATTTAGACAAGTTAAAAGTGTTTTTATACGATTCCGATTTAGTGAAGTTTGCTAAGGCCGAACCCGAGGAACACCAACACATCGCCTACCGGAAATGGGTGGAAGAATTGATTGAAAAAATCAAACCTTTGGAATTGGAAGATGAAACCGCACCGGAAATCAGGCCGAACGAAAAATTCAGAAAACTCAAATGATGGGAAATTTCGAGTTTCAAAATCCTTGGCTCTTATTGCTTTTGCTAATTATTCCGCTGATGATCTTCATCCGGATAAAAACAGCAAAGCCCCGGCCCGCAATGAAGATTTTTTCACTCAGTCCTTTTGCAGGAGCGGAAAGCTATTTATCGCGCCTGAAACCGCTTTTGTTTATATTCAGAATTACCGCAATGATTTTGTTTATTGTTGCTTTGGCGCGGCCTCAAATCGTGGAAATCAGTTCCAGCATTAAGTCCGACAAAGGCATCGATATTCTGATGGTCGTGGATACTTCTCTCAGTATGCTGGCGCGCGATTTAAAACCGGACCGTTTGGAAGCACTTAAAGAAGTGGCTGAAAATTTTTCCATCCAACGTCCGACTGACCGGATCGGACTTGTTTCTTATTCTGGTGAAGCAATCGCAAAAGTGCCGCTTACTACTGACCACCGGGTTTTGATTGATGAAATCAGGAACCTCCAAACAAGCGAACTGGAAGATGGCACGGCAATCGGTGTCGGTTTGGCAACCGCGGTCAACCATTTGAAAAACAGTCAGGCAATAAGTAAAATCGTGATTTTGATCACCGACGGGGTGGAGTCCATTGATTATTCCAACGACCTGATGTATGTTTCACCCGAAACCGCTACCGAAATAGCGGTCGATAAAGGAATCAAAGTTTACACCATTGGCGTGGGAACTAATGGGATGGCTCCCTTCCCTACGCGAAAAGACATTTTTACCGGAGAACTGATTTTTGATTTGCAGCCCGTGGAAATCGATGAAGACTTACTTCAGTTCATTGCCGCCGAAACCGGAGGGCAATATTTCCGTGCGACAGACAACCATTCGCTCGGTGAAATTTACAAGCAAATAGACCAAATGGAAAAAACCGAAATCAATGAAATTAAATATTATAATTATACCGAATTGTTTGGGAGGTTCCTAACTTTGGGGTTGATTTTTCTTTTTCTGGAACTCATTTTGCGGCAAACCTTATTCAAAGAACTCACCTGATGGATTGGAATAAACCTGAAAATATAGCCTGGTTAATCTTCTTGTTTGTTTTTATAAGCTTGGCCATTTATTTTTACCGATGGCGGCTTCGGACAAGAAAAAAATTTGCCGACGAAAGCCTCATCCCTTTCATTTTTCCCGTCATTTCCAAAAGAAGTTATTGGTTAAAAGTGACCCTAAGTTCTTTCGGGGTTCTATTTCTGGTGTTGGCCTTGATGGACCCATTGTTCGGCGAAGAAGAGGTCAAAGTAAAACGGGAAGGGATTGATGTGATTTACGCTTTGGATCTCTCCCGCAGCATGGACGTAAAAGATGTGGCACCTAGCCGTTTGGAAAAAGGGAAAAAAATCATTTCGGAATCGGTCGAAAGGCTTGGCGGCGACCGCGCAGGGTTGGTAATTTTTGCTGCGGATGCTTATGTGATTTCGCCTTTGACAAACGATTACCACGCTATCCAGTCTTATGTTAACACCGCAGAAACGGGGCTGATCTCACAGCAAGGAACCAACTTCTCGGACGTTTTGTTGAAGGCTGCGGAACTCTTTGGCGGCAATCCGACTACAGGAAAATTATTAGTCATTATTTCCGATGGCGAGGACAATGAGTCGAGTATTTCAAAGGCGGCAATTTTGGCGAAAAACAACAATATTCACATCGCAGCTTTAGGCATCGGGACTCCACAAGGCGCGCCCATTCCCGTTCAGGTCGGTGTGTATGAAGAGTACAAAAAAAACCGATTCGGCGAAACAGTTCTTTCTAAATTGGATGAATCATCGCTGAAATCCCTCGCGAAATCTTCTTCCGGAACCTATATTGAAACCGGTTCCATCAATGATGTACTCCAAAAATTACATTTTTATTTAAATGGTTTAGACAAAAACGTTCAGGAAACCGCTTTGCGCAAAGACAAAAAACATATTTTTCAATGGTTTTTAGCGTTGGGGTTCTTGTTGATTTTTATAGATACTTTAACAACTGAGCATAAAGTTTTTAACAACAGAAAACCATAGTTTTGCGAGGTCTATGCCTATGATAAAAAATTTATTGTCTTTAATTCTCGTTTTGGTTGTTGTTGTTCCGGTCGCTGCGCAAACCGAAGCAAAAGAGCACATCATTCGTGGCAATAATCTGTACCTGCAAAAGGATTTTGAAAAGGCTGAATTGCAATACAAACAGGCACTTTCAAAAGATTCAAACTCCATCAAAGCGAATTATAATCTGGGAAATACACTTTACCAACAAGGAAAATTTGAGGAAGCAAGAACCCATTACCAAAAAATTCTTAATCAATCCAATGTATCAAACGAAGACAGACAAAACGCTTTTTACAATATTGGGAAGATTTATCTGGATGAAAAAAATGGTGAAATGGCGGTTAAAAATTTCAAAGAGGCTTTGAGGTTAAATCCATACGACGAACAAGCGCGGTATAATTTAGCTTTAGCCAAAAGACTGTTAGAAGAGCAGCAAAGCCGTGACCAAGAAGGGGGTTCTCAAAAAGATTCACAAGAGAAAAAGGGTACTGAAAATTCTGAAGAATCAAAATCTGAAAATAATAATAATCCTAGCAAACAGGATGAAAATAAAGGGAACCAGAGTCAAGGGGGTGAAAATGGAAATGAAAAAGGTAAGGGAAATCT
>JAEZDQ010000119.1 GCA_023433225.1 Bacteroidota bacterium
GAATTTCTAGGAATAATTCACGAAACCTTTCAATCGCTTTCCAACTGTCTGTTTCAGACGAATCAAATCGAAAAGTATATTCCAAACCGCCATGATTTCTGTAAATATTTTGAAGCGAATACATATAAAAATCCAGATCGATGGCATTCATGGTTCTGTGCCGAAAAGATTCGATTTTTTCAAATTCCTTATTGGAATAATTCATCACAAAATCAAAGGGAGAATTGCCCATTCTATTCATTAAATCTGAAGCTTTGCTGATAATCATTTTTCGGTTTCCCCAAGCCATTGTGGCAGCAAGAAAAGCAGAAATTTCGATGTCTTCTTTCAGGAAAAATTTATGTGGAATCTGAATCGGATCCGTACCGATAAAATCCGGATGATTGTATTTTCGGGCTTTTTCGTCTAAAAAACCCTTTAATTCGCCGTCGGTCATAGGGCAAATTTCCCGTCGGCCATCACCAGTTTGCGGTCGGCCATATTAGCAAGTTCTTGGTTGTGGGTAACGATTACAAAGGTTTGACCGAACTCGTCGCGCAGCCTGAAAAATAATTGGTGAAGTTCTTCTGCGTTTTTTGAATCCAGATTTCCCGAAGGTTCGTCTGCAAAAACCACCGTCGGTTGGTTGACCAATGCCCGGGCCACGGCCACCCGCTGCTGTTCTCCTCCCGAAAGTTGTGAAGGTTTGTGGTGTAGCCTTCCCTCCAACCCCAAAAACGCCAAGAGTTCTTTGGCTTTCGCTTGGACAGCTGTTTTTTTCGCATTGCTTATGTAACCGGGGATACAGACATTTTCAAAGGCATTGAATTCGGGTAACAATTGATGGAACTGGAAAATGAACCCGATGTTTGCATTGCGGAATTCCGACAATTTCCGGTCCGGTAATTGGGTGATGTCTTCTTTTTTGATAAATATTTTGGTGTAATGCAACTCCGGCTCGGTACTTTTCTCCAAGCTGCTCAAAATTTGAAGCAATGTCGTTTTCCCTGCACCGGAAGCTCCGACGATTGAAACCACCTCACCCTCACTGACATCCAGAGAAACGCCTTTGAGCACTTCCAAGTTTCCGTATTTCTTGTAAATATTTTTTGCTGAAATCATTGGGGTTAAAATTAAGTACAATTCAATAAAGTTCCAACTAATTGACTTTACATAGTTCCGTTCTTACCGAAGATTTCATTCAAATTAATCCCTCCGAAATGCGCGGAACTCATCATCAGGAATACTTTCCCAGACTTGCCCATAGCATCCAAGTGTCGGGCCAATTCATCAGATGAAGTAAAAACCAAGATTGAATCATCGCCAAATGCCTGATGGATATCCGCAGGAGAAATAGACTCCATTCTCTTGATTTTCAACGCTTCCGGGTTATAATAAACGATTTTTTGGTCTGCTTGTGCCAATGCGCCTTGGTATTGACCGAGAAACTCCGGATTCAAACTGCTGTACGTATGGAGTTCGAGGCAGGCGACCAACTCACGGGACGGATACTGTTCTTTGACCGCATCCGTGGTTGAAATGACTTTGCTCGGCGCGTGTGCGAAATCCTTAAATGCAACGAAATCATGTGTACGCTTTATCAATTCCAAACGCTTTGAGGCTCCTTTAAAAGATTGAATCGCTTCGTAAAAATCTTCGTCCATTACCCCCAATTGGTTGCAAACCAGACGAGCTCCTTCCAAGTTGTTCAAATTATGCTTTCCGAAAATTTCTAATGGAACCGGGCCTTCGCCCGTTTCGAGATAAGTAATCCCATTTTGGATAAAATGCGCCGGAGTTTGATAGGCGAATTTTTTCAATGCCCGTTCAGACGATGCTGCAATGGATTCCACGTTTTCATCTTCTGAATTGTAAATCAGCGCACCGCCATGGGTGATGCTGTCAACAAACAACCTGAATTGTTCCAAATAATTCTCAAAACTAGGGAAAACATTCACATGATCCCAGGCAATCCCGCTGATCAGTGCGATGTTGGGTTGATACAATAAAATTTTGGGCCTTCGGTCTAAAGCGGATGAGAGGTATTCGTCGCCTTCCATGACCATAAAGTCATTGGTTTCAGTCAGTTTCACCATTACCTCAAAACCTTCCAACTTTGCACCGACCATGTAATCCACATCCTTTCCGTGGAAATGCAGGACATGCAATACCATCGAAGTAATGGTGGTTTTGCCGTGCGAACCGGCAATAACAACTCGGGTTTTATCCTTGGATTGCTCGTATAGGTATTCGGGATAGGAATATATTTTCAGCCCCAACTCTTGGGCTTTGAGCATTTCAGGGTTATCGGCATGGGCGTGCATCCCTAAGATGATCGCATCCAAATCTGCTGTGATTTTGTCGGGGAACCAACCGGTTGGTTCGGGTAACAAGCCTCTATTTTTCAGCCTTGTGGCCGATGGTTCGAAAATGGCATCGTCGGAGCCTGTAACTTGATAGCCCTTTTCGTGGAGCGCGATGGCCAGATTGTGCATGGCACTCCCGCCAATGGCAATGAAATGTACTTTTTTCATCAACTAAAAAAATCTTGGGGTTCCCTGTCCTGAAGGATTTCCTCCAAAGGTTTTACTTTGAGAAACTTTGGGGATTGTTCGATGGCATCCATTATTTTTTCCATGATCTGATTCGCATTTTCACCGTCTAAATCAAATTGGATAGGTTCCTTGAATTTCATCGTGGCTTTGACTCCTCTTTTTTTCATTTTGAGCCCTTTTTTATCGAAGGCACGGCGAAAACCGTCAATCACGACAGGAATGACAATAGGGTTGGTTTTTTTCACCAACAAGGCCGTTCCCCTTCTCCCCGGTGCAAAAGCCGTAGTCGTACCTTGTGGAAAAGTCACCACCCAACCGTTCTGTAAAGCCTTCTCGATATTGGAAATTTCCGAAACATCTACTTTACGGTTGATGTCTTTCCCGGCTTCGCGCCAAGTTCTTTTGACCATAATGGCTCCCGTATATGCAAACAGCTTGGTCAGAAAGTTATTTTTCATGGTTTCCTCGGCCGCAATGTAGTAAAAATCAGTCTTGGGATTCAAAAGGTAAACCGGGTTTTTGATGGTATCCTTGAATCCGTTTTTGACACTGCAGAAAACGTGGTACATCGCAAATACGTCCGCGAAATAGGTTTGGTGGTTTGACACGAACAACACATTGTTATTCGGCAAATCCATCAAATGTTCCGTACCCGAAACCTTGAGTTTGTTGAAACCGTTGTAACGGTTATAAGTAAAGGATCCGAAAAGGAAAATCAAACTTCTTTTTAAAAAGTACAAATGCCCGAAGGCGTCCCTGTAAACGTTTTTCTTTACTGCTTTCTGCTTCCCCATTATTCTCTTCCTGAATTTTTAAGCTACAAATTTAAAGCTTTTCCAGCAATGTTTTGAATTCACTTAGAATCATTGCCGTGGCACCCCATATAAATTCGCCTTCGCCAATTTCATAACCCGGTATATCGACAATATGCTCCGAAAAAATTTTCTCGAAAGTAAATGGTTCCGCCTCTAAAAACGCTTCCAAGTCAATTGGAACCACTTCGGCTACTTCCGTTTGATCCGGAAAGAATTCCGGTGTACCGTGGAAAACACCGATGTAGGGATAAACCAAAAAATTGCTCGGCGGAATATACAATTCGGTCAATTGCCGAATGATTTCGATGTTTTCCTCCTCCAATCCAAGTTCCTCGACTGTTTCGCGCAATGCCGTGTATTGGAGGTTGATGTCTTCCGGTTCAAATGACCCGCCCGGCAATGCATACTGGTTGGAATGGACACCGTTATAAGTATGCCGGAGAATCACCGGAAATTCCGCATCGCCCCATTCGTTTTCATAGAGCAAAATCATTACAGCCGCAATCCGTGGATTTGTTTTCTTGATTTCTTCCAAATCATAATCCAAACGATAAGGAGGCGACAATTGTTTCTGCGCTTCAAAACCGGGCAATTCCGAGGAATAAGATTCAATGC
>JAEZDQ010000143.1 GCA_023433225.1 Bacteroidota bacterium
TCACACTTCTGGGAATTGCAATGCTTGTTTTGGGAAGCTTTCTCCGCTATGGCGGATTTTAATTTTAAACACTCATTTTTGGATATAATGAAAAAGAAAACCGGTAGCTTAGAGAACTTCAGCCACCGGTTTATAATTTATATTCTTTAAACTTTTATTGCCCCAAAATCCATGCAAAAATCAGCGGTGCAACAATCGTTGCGTCGGATTCAATCATGAATTTAGGCGTGTCAATGTCCAGCTTACCCCAAGTTATTTTTTCGTTTGGAACGGCTCCCGAATAAGATCCATAAGAAGTTGTGGAATCAGAAATCTGACAAAAATATGACCAGAAAGGAACATCTGTCCATTCCAAATCTTGGTACATCATCGAAACCACACAAATCGGAAAATCACCCGAAATTCCACCTGCGATTTGGAAGAATCCAACGCCTTTTCCATCGGAATTCGCTCTGTACCATTCGGTCAGGTAAATCATATATTCAATTCCCGACTTCACAGTCGAAGCTTTTAAATTGCCTTTGATGACATTTGAAGCAAAAATATTACCTGTGGTAGAATCTTCCCATCCCGGACATACAATGGGTAGATTTTTTTCTGCCGCCGCTACAATCCAAGAATCTTTCGGGTCGATTTCATAATATTGTTCCAAAACACCTGAATTTACAACCTGATATAAATATTCATGCGGTAAATAGCGTTCGCCCTTTTCTTCGGCTGCATGCCAAACATCTTCCAGATGTTTTTGCAAACGACGGAAAGCTTCTTCTTCGGGAATGCAAGTATCGGTCACACGGTTGAAATGCGTATCGAGCAATTCGCGCTCCTGTTCAGGCGTCAAATCTCTCCAGTTTGGAATTCTTTTATAATGAGAATGCGCCACCAGGTTCATCACATCTTCCTCGAGATTGGCTCCGGTACAAGAAATAATATGTACTTTATCTTGACGGATCATCTCTGCCAATGAAACACCCAATTCCGCAGTTGACATAGCACCACCCAGCGAAATCAGCATTTTTCCACCATCGTTCAGGTGCGCTTCATATCCTTTTGCTGCGTCCATTAAAGCGGCCGCATTGAAATGACGGTAATTGTGTTCAATAAATTGACTTATTGGTCCTTTGTTCATTTTGATTTTCTTTTATCGATTGGTTTTTTAGATTTATGGTATTGATTATAGCCTAAAATATCCAAAACTTCTTCGTGTGTCTGTTGTTCTGAAAAAACTTCTACCTCATAATTTTCATCAATGAGTAAATATTTGGGCTGCGGAATCAGGCAATGGTGAATCCCACCAAATCCACTGATGTTGTCCTGGTAAGCTCCGGTATTGAAAAAGCCGACATATAATGGTTTATTCGGATTGAATTTCGGCAGGTAAATCGCATTGACATGCTGTTCGGAATTGTAATAATCATCGCTGTCGCAAGTCAGTCCGCCCAATAAAACCCGTTCGTATTTATCTTGCCAACGATTGATTGGGAACAATACAAATCTTTTATTGATCGCCCAGGCATCGGGCAAAGTGGTCATGAAAGAAGAATCGATCATGTTCCAAGACTCACGGTCGTTCTGTTTTTTCTGCTGTAGAACTTTGTAAATCATGGCGCCGCTCTCTCCTACTGTGAAACTTCCGAATTCCGTGAAAATATGCGGTACCGGAATTTCCCAATCGTCACATATAATTTTGATTTGATTCAGGATTTCCTCTACCATATAAGCATAGTCAAACTCGAAACTCGGTGAGTTTTTCACCGGGAATCCGCCGCCTATATTCAGACTGTCAAGCGACGGGCAAACTTCTTTCAGTTTTACATACACTTGAAGACATTTGGTGAGTTCATTCCAATAATAGGAATTGTCTTTGATTCCGGTATTGATGAAAAAGTGTAGCATTTTCAGCTTTACATTTTTTTCATCTTTTATGTAATTATTGTAAAAAGGAACAATGTCTTTATATCCGATTCCCAGACGAGAAGTATAAAATTCGAATTTTGGTTCTTCCTCCGAAGCAATCCGGATGCCGATTTCCAATTTTTTATCGGTCGCTTCCAATAAAAGTGGCAACTCATCCAAATTGTCTATAATCGGTATCACTTTTTTATGACCGTTGTTGATCAGTCGGGCAATGTTTTCGATGTATTGCGCACGTTTGAAACCATTGCAAATAACGTATTGATCCTTGGTCAACAAACCTTCTTCCAATAAATTTTCTACAATATTGATGTCGTAGGTAGATGAAGTTTCGATGTGGATGTCATTCTTCAAAGCTTCTTCCAACACATGGTGGAAATGGGAGCTTTTGGTGCAATAGCAATAATTGTATTTTCCTTTGTACCCGAGCTTTTTCCTTGCTCCCTCAAACCAATCTTTGGCTTTCTGAATGTTCTGCGAAATTTTGGGCAAATAGGTAAATTTCAATGGCGTTCCATGCGCTTCAATCAACTGCATGATGTCGATACCGTGGAATTGTAGGTTTCCGTCCACGAGTTTAAATTCCTCAGTCGGAAAATAAAAGGATTGTTCAATTAAATCTAAATATCTTGTATTCATTTATGTACCTGTGGTTTAAAGTTCTTGTTTAATTAATTTTGCTTCATTAGATGCATTGTCTTTAAACCCTTAATGAACACAATCCTTTTCGAATCATTCCCTGAAATGGCGTTAATTCTTTCAAAAATATTTCTTTCAATCTTTAACCTGTGTTTTTGAATTAATTATTTTTTTGAAAACAAACTACAAATATAATTAAATCCGTTTATAATTTAGCCCAAAGCCATATTTATGAAAAACAACCGAGGCTGCGAAATATCGAGAATTCCGTATCTTTGGTTCAGAATTTCCATTCAAATGAAACAGATTATTTTTACTGCTTTGTTGGTTCTTGGCATTCAATGGTCCAATGCACAAGAAAAATTCAACGCTTATAATCCGGAGGCGGATGCTAAAGAAGACATCCAAAATGCCGTTGCAGAAGCGCATTCCGACAACAAACATGTGCTGCTGCAAATTGGCGGAAATTGGTGTGGTTGGTGTAAACTCTTCCACGAACTGACTACCACGGATGAAGATTTGAAAGCCTATATCGAACAAAATTTCGAGGTCGTCCATGTCAATTACAGCAAAGAAAACCCGAATTTGGAGATTTTGAAACAATTGGAATATCCCCAAAGGTTTGGCTTCCCGGTTTTTGTTATCTTAAATGCCGAAGGCGAACGAATCCACACCCAAAGTTCAGGTTATCTGGAAGAAGGCAAAGGCCATAGTAAGAAACTCGTTTTGGAATTCCTGCAAGCTTGGTCTCCCGGTGCTCTGAACCCTGAAAATTACGAAAACTAAGCTTGATGAAACAGCAGCTGATTATTTGATTTTAACCTCGTTAAAATGAGCATCATAACGATGAATCACTTTTTACCTCCACAAAAATAATTAAGAGATAAATTTCTCTTTCAGTTCCGGCGTCGGCAGCCAGCAACTTTCTTTTTTTCCGAACCATTTGTAACGGTTTTTTGCTATCCAATCATAAACAGGGTTCCGAATGAATTTTGGAAATAACAATAAGGCAGCTGACAGCTTATAAATTCCTTTCAGTTCCTTTCCAATGCGCAAAGCGGCATCTGATTTGGTGTAAAACCGATCGCCGTCAATCAGTACCATCGAATCAAAGCCCTCTTTGGATAAATGGTTTTCTTCCAAAAACTGCTGCCCGAAATCCGATTGAAGCGAAGCGAATTTGAAAATGTTTTGGTCATCATTTTCAATGACTTTTTGAACCGCCGAATTACAGAGGTTGCAAACGCCATCAAACAGTATAATCTTTTGGGAACTCATTTCGTAAATTTAAGAATCTTTATTTTACTTCTTGTGAATAGATGTAAAAGTTCCGGTCAATTTTAAAATTTTCAGCTGTATCCGCGTCCAAGGTTTCCACTCTCCATTCCGCGTTGGGAAATAGCCAATGATCTGAATCCGAAATCTTCACCGGCATATCAAATTTATCTACAATATTCGTCCAACGGTAAGTGATTTGGTTTCCTTGGATTTTATATTCCAGCGTAGGAATTTGGGTTGTGCGTAAATATTGATTGAAAAACTCCGTCAGGTCAATTCCGCTCATTTTGCTCATATAGTCTTCAATTTCTCGGCTTGTAACCGTTTGGTGGCGAAATTGCGCATTCAAACCCCGTAAAATTTGGCGGAACTTTTCATCGTCATCCAGCAACTGTCGGAATGTATGAATCATGTTGGCTCCTTTGTAATAAATATCGCTACTTCCTTCTTGATTCATGCCGTAAACACCAATCATCGGAATGTCGTTTTGGATTTTTTTCCGGGTACCGATTACATAATCATTTCCGGCTTCTTTCCCGAAAAGAACTTGGGTGTGAAGGGTTTCCGAATAAGCCGTAAAGCCTTCGTGAATCCACATATCAGCCACATCTTTGTTGGTAATGTTGTTTCCGAACCATTCGTGACCCGACTCATGAATTAAAATGAAATCCCACTTCAACCCCCAACCCGAATCGGATAAGTCACTACCCAAATAACCGTTTTGAAACCCGTTTCCATAGGCAATGGCACTTTGGTGTTCCATCCCCAAATGAGGTGCTTCCACGAGTTTAAAACCATCTTCATAAAACGGATAAGGCCCAAACCAATGTTCGAAACTTTTGAGCATATCGTGGGTTTGTTTGAACTGGGCTTCTGCTTTTTCACGGTTGTAATCCAAAACCCAGTATTCCAAATCGAGGGTTCCTTTTTCACCTTCAAAATGGTCTTTGATAACCGTATAATGGCCGATATAAGGAATGATATTGTAATTGTTGATGGGATTTTTTACTTCCCAGGTAAACTTAATCTTATCGTTTTCAACTTCTTTCATGTCGGCCAACCGGCCGTTTGCGACTCCAATCAGGTTCTCGGATACGGTCATGGAAAGGCTCGCACCTTGGTCGGGTTCGTCGCCCAGATAATCCTTGTTCGGGTACCAAACACTTGCACCTAACCCTTGGCATGCAACCGACATCCATGGCCTTCCCTTCTCGTCCTTTGTGAAAATCCATCCGCCGTCCCAAGGTGGATTTAATGCAAGTCGGGGATTGCCGGAAAAATGAATTTCAAGAATATGTTTAGTATTTGAACGCCATTTTTTATCCATAGTAAGGAAATATACATTGCCTTCTCTTGTGATATTTTCAGGGTTGATGAGACTTCCGTCTAAATAAACCGCATCCATCTGCATGGGTTCTTGCAAATCAATTTGCATCTTATCTCCGCCTTTTTCGGAAAGAACGTTAAAAGCAATGGTGTTCTTTCCATGGATGAATTGCTTTTCAAAATCCGGTTCAATTTCGATGTCATAATGGAGGACATCCCACCAAGCCCGGAATTCATTGTTGGTTCCGCGGAGGCTGTCCTGACGGGTAAATTCTTTTTTATGGTTGAGAATTTGGGCATTCGCGAAAAATCCTGCCAAAAGAAAAATGGATACAATGCATTTCATCCTAAAAGTAAATTGAAAAACGAAGGTACAATTTTAAAAAGATTCTCTGTTTAAAAGAATTTTTTGTAGTTTTATAAAAAGTTGACGCAACCCCCTAAGGAAATTAACATCTACCAATAAAGGCTCTACCATGATTCAGAAACTGACTTTTATTTTTTTCTATTTCTTTCTTTTGTTCTTCATCGTTTGTGAGAATTTTTTTCAGTCCGAAAAAGGCAATATCATCAGTGAAATGATGGACTAAAATTCACTTACGAAATGCAGTTTGACCGAAGGGTATTTTTCTTGGGTCATTTGTATGGTAAAAGAAGAATCGGCTAAGAACACCAACTGACGGAATTTGTCGTAAGCCAAGTAACGTTGCTTCACCCTTTTGAATTCCAAAAACTCCGCTGATTTCTCATCGGCTTCCACCCAACAGGCTTTGTGAATAGAGATCGGTTCATAAGTGGCCTTTGCGCCATATTCATGCTCCAGACGGTATTGGATTACTTCATATTGGAGCGCGCCTACCGTGCCGATGATTTTTCGGTTGTTCATCTCCAAGGTAAAAATCTGGGCAACACCTTCGTCCATCAATTGGTCGATACCCTTTTCCAATTGTTTGGATTTCAAAGGATCGGCATTGTTGATGTAACGGAAATGCTCCGGTGAAAAAGAAGGAATGCCTTTGAATGTCATTTTTTCGCCTTCGGTTAAGGTATCGCCAATGCGAAAATTACCGGTATCGTGCAAACCGATGATGTCACCCGCAAAACTCTCTTCCACAATCTCTTTCTTGTCGGCAAAAAACGCATTCGGGCTGCTGAACTTCATGCTTTTATTCAAACGTACATGGTGGTAGTTTTTGTTGCGCTCGAACTTCCCCGATACAATTTTAACGAAAGCCAGGCGGTCGCGGTGTTTGGGATCCATATTGGCGTGGATTTTAAACACAAAGCCTGAAAAAGTATTTTCAAAAGGTTCTACCATTCTGGTATCGGTCTCTTTGGATTGCGGATGCGGCGCAATGTCCACAAAAGCATCCAACAATTCCCGCACCCCGAAATTATTCAAAGCCGAACCGAAAAACACCGGTTGCAATTGACCCGAAAGGTAATCTTCTTGGGAGAATTCCGGATAAACTTCTGAAATCAGTTCAATTTCGTTGCGGAGATTTTCTGCATAGTTCGCGCCGATGACCGTTTCCAGTTCCGCATCGTTCAGGTCTTCAAAAGCAATGGCGTCTGAAATCCTTTGTTTATTGTCATTGGAGAAGAGTTGGATATTCTTTTCCCAGATATTGTAAATTCCCTTAAAAGTTGAGCCAATGCCAATAGGCCAAGAAAGTGGCGTCACTCTTAAACCCAGTTTCAATTCCACTTCGTCCAGCAAATCAAAAGCATCTTTCCCTTCGCGGTCCATTTTATTGATGAATACCAGCATGGGAATGTTCCGCATACGGCAAACTTCAACGAGTTTTTCGGTTTGTTCCTCTACCCCTTTCGCCACATCGACCACCACGATTACGGAATCGACCGCGGTCAGTGTCCTGAAAGTGTCTTCCGCAAAATCCTTGTGTCCGGGCGTATCGAGGATATTGATTTTCTTGTTTTTGTATTCAAATGCCAAGACGGATGTCGCCACTGAAATTCCCCTTTGCCTTTCAATTTCCATAAAGTCGGAAGTAGCTCCTTTCTTTATTTTATTGCTTTTCACAGCTCCCGCTTCCTGAATCGCTCCTCCGAAAAGTAGTAATTTCTCGGTTAAAGTGGTTTTTCCGGCATCCGGGTGGGCAACGATTCCAAATGTTTTTCTGCGGCTGATTTCTTTCTCTAAAGACATAGTTAAAATTTGCGGGTGCAAAGTTATCAATTTAGAATTTAGAAAACCGTGGACGGATTTTTATTTTTTGGCTGAATGTATTCCGTTTTGTAGGAGACGGAAAGACGGATTAGAGCATATAAACATCTTCTATCGAAGCGGCAGATTGGTAATAATGAATGACCTGATCGGCATCCAAGACATAAACCACCGCGGTCACCGAAGTGTATTTCCCGGTTTTGGACTCTTTCATTTGAAACTGCGGGCGCGCTCCGTCAAACAAACGCTGCACTTCAGCAATGCGCTTGTGGTCTGAAGGGACGATGAATTTGAAGGTATAATTCGACGGGAATTCCGTGGTATCCTCTAACCTATCCTTAAATTTTTTATAAAATTCTTCTTGGTTTTCTTGGCTCATCAAAGTTTAATTTTCTTTTATTAAATTATCCAAAATAGCGACCAATTCTTGGTTGACCTGCCCGGTTCTGTAGTCCATCGGCCGTGGCGGGTTTTCATTGATGATTTCCCCTTCCTTTCCGATGATTAAAAATTTCGGGATGGCGGATATCTTATAATCACTTGAAAAGGAAGTCTGTTTACCGGCAAAAAGTTGGACACCCTTCATCTCTTTATCCTGCACCATCTTCTGCCATTTGGCTTTGTCGCGGTCATTGTCCACCGAGATGCTGACAAACTCTATGTTTTGTCCGCGGTATTTTTCTTCCAATTCTTTCATGGCGGGAAGTTGTTGAATGCAAGGACGGCACCAAGTTGCCCAAATGTCGACATAGAGGAATTTACCCTTGAGGTCTTCCAAAGAAACATTCTTACCGTCGATGGCATTCAAGGCGAAACCGGGCGCATAATTCTTGAGCTCAGCGACTTCTTCAGGAGGCCTTTCGGTTACGGTTCCGATTTCAATTTCCGGTTCTTTTTCACAATGGGTAAAAAATAATAGAGCTGACAGGCAAATGAACAAAGTTCTTTTCATTGGATACATTTAGGAGAACAAAAATACATAAACTATCGCTCACATAAAACCCCGGCTTATTAAAATCATTCGGGCTATATTTGAAAAAACTTAAAATATTTGAATTATGAAACCCTTAACGATTAATTATTTCAACGGATTTGTGCTCATCGCTGCGGGATTGTACGGTTATTTTTCCATTGTTCCTCAATCGGTGACGGCTTTGATTCCGGCATTTGCAGGAATCTTGTTTGTAATTCTGGGCCTATTTTGGAATAAAAACCCTAGGACGATGGCGCACATAGCGATTTCCCTCGCCGTGCTGATGTTCGCCATGTGCATCTGGCGGTTCCTGAAAATTGATTTATGGAACGAACCCAAATACATATTCCTGATTTGTATTCTGAGTAATTTCCTAGCGATTATGGTCTTTGCCAAAAGCTTTGTGGACGCGCGCAAAGTTAAAAACCCTTAATCCCTTGACAACGGGGGGCGGCAAGTCGTATATTTGCGCCAAAATTTTGCAATATGAAAATGAAAACCTCCGATTTTAACTTCAAACTTCCTGAAGAACTTTTAGCCGAACACCCCTCTGAACAAAGAGACGAAGCCCGGTTAATGGTATTGGACAGGGAGAAACAAACCATTGAACATAAGCTGTTCAAAGACTTGGTAGATTATTTTGAAGAAGGTGACGTAATGGTCATGAACAATACCAAAGTTTTTCCGGCGCGTTTGATGGGGAATAAAGAAAAGACCGGAGCCAAAATTGAGGTTTTCTTGCTGAGGGAGTTAGACCCCGAAACCCGATTGTGGGATGTATTGGTAGATCCGGCAAGGAAAATCCGAATCGGCAACAAATTGTTTTTCGGTGATGACGATAGTTTGGTGGCGGAAGTTGTGGACAATACCACTTCGCGCGGGCGGACTTTGCGGTTTCTCTTTGACGGCAGTTACCAGGAATTCCGGCAAGCATTGGAAGAATTGGGGGAAACGCCGCTCCCCAAATACATCAAACGGGAAGTAGGCCCGGAAGACGCTGAACGTTACCAAACCATTTATGCCAAACATGAAGGCGCGGTTGCGGCTCCTACAGCCGGTTTGCACTTTTCCAAACATTTATTGAAAAGGCTTGAAATCAAAGGAATTGACTTTGCGGAACTCACCCTACACGTTGGATTGGGTACGTTTGCACCGGTTGAAGTTGAAGATTTGTCGAAACATAAAATGGAATCAGAGCAAGCCATTATTCCCGAGGAAACGGCCAAAAGGGTGAACGAAGCCATTGATGCGAAGAAAAAAGTCTGCGCGGTGGGGACGACCTCCATGCGTGCGATTGAAAGTTCGGTTTCTGCCAACGGCCATTTGAACCCGTTCAATGCCTGGACCAATAAATTCATCCATCCGCCTTATGAATTCGGGGTAGCCAACTGCATGATTACCAATTTCCACACGCCGAAATCCACTTTGATTATGATGGTCAGCGCATTTGCCGGACACGATTTTCTGATGAAAGCTTACAAAGAAGCGGTCAAAGAAAAATACAAGTTTTATTCTTACGGCGATGCCATGTTAATTATCTGATTTGACGGACACCAAAAAAGATATCCGAAAATTAAATCTTCAGGATTTAGAGCATTACCTCCATTCTGTGGGGGAAAAACCTTTCAGGGCCAAACAAATTTATGAATGGCTCTGGAAGAAGAATGCCCACGAATTCGGGGACATGACCAATTTGTCCAAAAAGTTGCGCGAAGAACTCGACCATGTTTTTTCCATTCAAAATGTGCGGGTCGATTTGATGCAGAAATCCAATGACGGAACCATCAAGAATGCGGTTGCCTTGCATGACGGAAATGTGGTGGAATCGGTACTAATCCCGACCGAAACCCGGACGACGGCCTGTGTTTCTTCTCAGGTAGGTTGTAGCTTGGACTGTAGTTTTTGTGCTACTGCCAAGCTGAAAAGGATGCGGAACCTGACTGCCGCAGAAATCGTGGACCAGGTGGTGATCATCGATGAAGAAAGCCGCCGATATTTTGAACGCCCGCTCAGTAACATTGTCTTTATGGGCATGGGTGAACCGTTGCTGAACTACAACGAAGTGGTTGCTGCCATCCGGAAAATTACCACTTCAGAAGGACTGGGCATGTCGCCGCGAAGGATTACGGTTTCCACTTCGGGGATTCCGAAGATGATTGAAAAACTGGCGGATGAAGATTTAAAGGTAAAATTGGCGGTTTCGCTCCATTCGGCACGGGAAGAAGTCCGGAATGTGATCATGCCGTTTAGCGTAAAGTTCCCATTGACGGAACTATTGGAAAGCCTTGTATATTGGTATGCCCAAACCAAAAGCCGGGTGACCTTTGAATACATTGTCTGGAAAGGGATCAATGATACCCAAGCCGACATCAATGCATTGGTCAAATTCTGTAAGAGGGTTCCGAGCAAAGTCAATTTGATTGAATACAATTCCATCGGCGACGGCGAATTCGAGCAAGCGGATGGTTCCGCGATTGATGCCTACATCGAAGCTTTGGAAAGGAATGGCATCGTGGCCAAAGTCCGTCGAAGCCGCGGGAAAGACATCGATGCCGCCTGCGGCCAACTGGCCAATAAAAACAGTATGAGTCCCGATTAAACTTCTAAAACTGATTGGGGATAGGCGGAGATAACTCCTTTGTCCATCGGAGCGGTCAGCGGTCAGCATTCAGCTCCTATAAGGAAAAAGGTAAAGAGTCCCTTCTATCCTCCTACGGCGGACAAGCAGCAGCTCAGGGTGACTGGAAAAAAGTTCGGAGCGGTCAGCAGTCAGCGGTCATCTACTATAAGGAAAAAGGTAAAAGCCCCTTCTATCCTCCTACAGCAGGCAGGCAGCAGTTCAAGGTGAGGTGAGATGGAT
>JAEZDQ010000147.1 GCA_023433225.1 Bacteroidota bacterium
CCACACTTAATTCAGGATTTATCGCTAATTTTAGGTGCAGCAGTAATTACCACGCTGATTTTTAGGAAATTAAAACAACCTTTGGTTTTAGGTTACATCATTGCGGGATTGCTGGTCGGGCCTGAAATTCAATTCCTGCCTACCGTGGTGGACAATGCCAGCATCAGCACTTGGGCATCTATCGGAGTGATTTTCCTCTTGTTCAGCCTCGGGCTGGAATTCAGTTTCAAAAAATTGATGAAGGTTGGCGGAACGGCTTCTATGACTGCTTTTACAGAGATTATCTTCATCATGTTCGCAGGCTATTTTGTCGGCCAATGGATGGGTTGGAATACGATTGACAGCATATTTCTGGGCGGGATGCTCGCGAGTTCCTCGACGACGATTATCATACGCGCTTTCGACGAACTCAAAGTTAAGTCGCAACCCTTTGCCCGAACCGTTTTCGGGGTGCTCATCGTGGAGGATATTGTGGTGATTTTACTCTTGGTTTTATTGCCGACAATTGCTATCAGCCAGCAATTCCAAGGAGCGGAATTGTTCTTTACCGTCCTTCGCTTGCTGTTCTTTTTATTGGTTTGGTTCTTGGCGGGAATCTTCATTGTCCCCTCTTTATTGAAAGCAAATAAAAAATTAATTGACAATGAAACCCTGATGATTTTGGCAATCGGCTTTTGTTTCGGGATGGTGGTTTTGGCTACGAAAACCGGGTTTTCTGCGGAGTTGGGGGCTTTCATCATGGGGTCTATTTTTGCGGAAACCACCAAAGCTGAACGCATTGAACATGTATTGAGTTCCGTCAAAGATTTATTTGCGGCCATTTTCTTTGTTTCAATCGGGATGATGATCGATTTGAATTCCATGT
This sequence comes from Bacteroidota bacterium, assembly GCA_023433225.1. Taxonomy (GTDB): domain Bacteria; phylum Bacteroidota; class Bacteroidia; order Flavobacteriales; family Weeksellaceae; genus Moheibacter. The sequence goes on from JAEZDQ010000147.1 coordinate 866, forward strand.
GGGAATACATTACACCCATTCTCATTATCACTTTATTAACCATTTTCGGGAAATTTTTCTCCACATCACTCGGCGCATTGCTCTCCGGCCAAACCCTGAAACATTCGGTTCAAGTGGGGATGAGTATGGCGCAAATCGGTGAATTTGCATTCATCATCGCTACTTTGGGGTTGACTCTGGGTGTCACCAGCGATTTCCTTTTTCCGATTGCGGTGGGTGTATCGGTCATCACCACGTTTACGACTCCTTACATGATTAAAAGTTCCAATAGGTGTTACCAAGGATTACAAAAAATACTACCGGAACGTTTGCTGTTGGCCATTGATAATTATTCGAATTACAACCGGGGCGTGCAAGGAACCAGCCAGTGGCGGAAAATCACCCGCTCCATCCTGCAAATCATCCTAATCAACGGATTCATTTCATTGGCGATTATCATTCTGTTTACCAATTATTTATACCCTTACCTCATGGAAAGGATTGACAACGGGCCTTTGGTGAAACTATCGGTTTTGGTATTAACCGCTTTGGCGATATTGCCGTTTTTATGGGCATTGATCAACAAGAAAACCAGTTTACTGAAGAATGCCGGTTCCCGGGGAATGATTAAAAAATATACCTGGCTGCCCTTTTCAGCATTGAACATTATCCGGATACTCATCGGTGTCTTATTGGTGATTTTTATGATCGACCGTATTTTCAACGGCTGGCTCGCATTTGCAATTTCAATCGTGGTGATTATCGGTTTGATTTTGATTTTCCGAAAGAGAATTCAAAAGGTTTATGACAGCATTGAGAAGCGTTTCATTTTCAATCTGAATGAACGGGAAACCAAAAATAAAATACCGGGATTTACAGATGCCGAAAACGCCAATATTCCTTGGGACGTTCATTTATCGGAATTTGAAATCCAACCGAACAGCCTTTGTGCGGGAAGTCAACTTGTTGAATTGGAGTGGCGGGAAAAATACGGTGTAAACGTAGCCTTGATTAAAAGAGGCGGTGAATATTTTTATGCCCCGGATCGCTTCCAACGGGTATTTCCTTTTGATACGATTTACGTATTGGGAACCGACGATCAAATTAGCCTTTTTCAAAATGAATTGGAAAAAACCCATCACGAGAACGGCAACACTTCCCTGACCGAAGATGTTTCCATTCAGAAAGTTATATTGTCACATGAAAATGATTTGATTGGCAAAAGCATCAAAGAATCCGGCATTCGCGACAAAACATCCGGATTGGTAGTGGGGATTGAGCGACCCCGAGAAAAAATCCTGAACCCGAGCTCAGAAGAAATCCTCAAAGCAACCGACGTGCTCTGGATTGTCGGCAACCGGAAAAAAATCCGGAAATTCCAGAAATATATTTCGGGAGAAATTAGCGAAACAGATTTATAAAAGATAAATTTTTTACTTCCGTCCGATTCGGGAGAAGACCGGGAAAATCACCTTTTGGGTAGCCGCTCCGCCCCAAGCTTCTTCGAATTCATCTTGCATTTGATCCAAGGGGTTATATCCTTTTTCACGGATGAAATGCTGCAAACCGGACCAACTGTTGAGGTAGCCCGTTAAATGAGCCGGTTCCCATTCGTCATGGATATGAAAGTCGGGTATTTTGATTTCTTCTAAAGGAAACGGAAGATTCACATAATGATCTTCCACATATTTGCGCTCCCCGTCCCAAAATCCGTCCAAGGTTTCTTTGTATAATTTCTGAACCAATTGGTTGATTTCGGGCGAAAGCCGCGGCAGGTCATATCCGGCTACCGCAAGGATTCCATCCGGCTTCAACACTCTTTTCGCTTCTTTGAAAAACAAATCAAAATCAAACCAATGAATGGCTTGGGAAACCATAATCAAATCGAAACTACCGTCTTCAAAATCGGTCTGTTCGGCAGGTTGTCGGGAATATTTGATGTTGGATTTCTGAACAGCGTTCTTCAATTGTTTTTCACTGATGTCCGTCGCTTTAACT
>JAEZDQ010000185.1 GCA_023433225.1 Bacteroidota bacterium
GCTTCTATCAATGTGAAAACCCTCGAAGAAGCAAAATCAGGATTGGAACATGCACAGAAATACGGCCGCAGGGTCATTGTCGAGAAATTCGTTACGGGGCACGATTTCAGAATTTTGGTTATTAACCACAAAATGGTGGCTGCCGCCCAACGTGTCCCTGCGCATATAATCGGTAATGGTGAAAATACAATTCGGGAACTCATTGACAGAGAAAACCAAGACCCGCGCCGCGGATATGGCCATGAAAATGTGTTGACCGAAATTGAAATTGACAGGGATTCGTTGGACTTACTGGAAAAATTAAATTATAACGAAAATTCCGTTCCGAAAAAAGGCGAAATCGTTTACCTGAAGTCCACTGCCAATTTAAGTACGGGCGGGACTTCCATCGATGTAACCGATATGATCCACCCTGAAAATATATTTTTAGCAGAGCGGATTTCTAGGATCATCGGATTGGACGTTTGTGGAATTGACATCATGGCAGAAAACCTTACACAACCCTTGCAGGAAAATGGCGGTGTAGTTTTGGAAGTAAATGCAGCACCCGGTTTCAGAATGCACTTGGCTCCTTCCGAAGGCTTGCCGAGAAATGTGGCGGCTCCTGTCATTGATATGTTGTATCCTCCGGGAAAACCAAGCCGAATCCCGATTATCGCAGTAACCGGAACCAATGGGAAAACAACCACGACCCGTCTAATTGCACACATGGTTAAAAACAAAGGTTACCGTGTCGGATTTACAACTTCCGACGGGATTTATATCCAAAACCATTTATTGGAAAAAGGCGATACCACCGGGCCATTTAGTGCAGAATATATTTTAAAAGACCCTACGGTTGAATTCGCCGTGTTGGAAACTGCTCGCGGTGGTATCTTAAGAGCCGGTTTGGGATTCAGCCGTTGCGACATCGGTGTAATTACCAATATTCAGGAAGACCATTTGGGTTTAAATGACATCCATGATTTAGATGATTTGGCAAGGGTAAAAAGAGTGGTGGTGCACAGCATCAAAAATGATGGTTGGGCGGTATTGAATGCGGACGATGAGCATTGTATGAATATCGCGAGGGATTTGGAATGCAATATTGCTTATTTCAGTATGGATGAAAATCAGCCGCATGTTCAATCCTTGTGCAAAGCCGGAAAAATCGTTGCAGTGTATGAAAATGGTTATATCACCATCAAAAAAGGCGACTGGAAAATTCGGATTGAACGGGTGGCACAGGTTCCGCTTACCGTCGGCGGAAAAGCCAAATTCATGATTTCAAATGCATTGGCGGCAACTTTAGCCGGGTATTTATCCGGATTTAATTCGGAAGACTTAAGTTTGTCATTGCAGACATTTATTCCGAGTGCGGCCCAAACGCCCGGAAGATTAAATATTTTCAACTTCAAGAATTTCCAGGTCATGATTGATTTTGCGCACAACCCGAAAGGTTATTTGGCAATCGAAGATTTTTTGGGTAATATAGATTCCCCGCATAAAATCGGAATCATTGCAGGAGTCGGCGACCGTCGCGATGAAGACATTATAGAATGCGGAAAAATTGCCGGAAGGATGTTTGACCATATCATCATCCGCCAGGAAAAGCACCTGCGTGGACGAACGGAAGAAGAAATTATTGATTTAATCTTGGAAGGAATTCATTCATCCAATAAGAACATAACTTATGAAATTATCCCTAAGGAAGTTGAAGCCATTAAACATGCCATCAACAACGCAAAAGAAGGCACTTTCATCACCGCTTTGAGCGATGTGGTGACCAATGCAATCGAAATTGTTCAAAATTATTTGGACAAAGAAAATGAAAGTGTTATTTTGGGCTGAAATTTACACATTAATGCACATGAGGAAATCTGTAGCTCGCTTTCTGAGTTGCAGATTTTTTTATTAGATAGCCGGTAAAACCTTGCCTTCCACTTCTCCGAAACCTACCCGGATCTCGCCGTCTTCGCACCACCCGCGCATGATAACGGTATCATTGTCTTCTATGAATTTACGTTCAGTACCGTCAGAAAGCTTCAATGGTTTCGTACCACCCCAGGTCAGTTCAAGCATAGAACCGTAAGAATTTTCATCTTTTCCGCTGATGGTCCCACTTGCGTACATATCGCCCACTTCTACGTTACAACCGTTAACGGTATGGTGCGCCAGTTGCTGGCTCATGTTCCAATACATGTATTTAAAATTGCTATTGCAAATCACATTCTCCTCCCCGTTTTCAGGTTTTAAAATCGTTTGCAATTTCAGGTCAAAATTTTTCTTTCCTTCGAATTTCAAATAAGGAAAAACTTCGGGATCTTGTGTTGGGCCTTCAACTCTAAAAGGTTCCAAAGCTTCCAAAGTCACAATCCAAGGAGAAATGGACGACCCGAAATTCTTTGCCAAAAACGGCCCGAGTGGAACGTATTCCCATTGTTGAATATCACGAGCACTCCAGTCATTGAATAAAACCAATCCGAAAATATGGTCTTCAGCATTTTCGGTGGAAATTCTTTCTCCTAATTCCGTATAAGCGTTTGTAATAAATGCTACCTCCAACTCAAAATCCAACCTTTGAGACGGCCCGAAAATAGGTTTATCGGAATCTTTGGGTTTGGATTGACCCATCGGTCTGCGAATCGGAGTTCCCGAAACGACAATGGAAGAGGCTCTGCCATGGTATCCTACCGGAATATGTCTCCAGTTTGGCAACAATGCATTTTCAGGATCGCGGAACATTTTCCCAACATTTGTTGCATGTTCGATGCTGCTGTAAAAGTCTGTATAATTCGGCACATGAACCGGTAACTGCATCGATATGGTATCTATAAAATGGAAAGCTTCCGCCTGAGTTTCTTTGTCTTTTGCGAGTGCAGAATCTTTTAAAAATAATTTCTGTAAATGTTCACGAAATGGAATTGTGATTTCCTTTCCTAATGAAATGAATTCATTTAAACCAAATGCTTCAAAAACATTCTCCTCCAGTTCAAATTCATCAAAATAACCTTTATCA
>JAEZDQ010000191.1 GCA_023433225.1 Bacteroidota bacterium
TGTCGTGGGCTCGTTATGTGTTTTAGAGACAGATATACTCGTTGCATATCAATTCTGGTTTGAATTTATGAATTCAATTTTGGGGTTTTCTATTTTCTTGACCTTTAAAACAATTAATGGATTGGTAATGGCGGTTGTGACCATTCCGGAGGGTTCGTTGACCGTATAATTCACCCTGATCAAATTTCCTTCATAAGATACCGAATCTACTCTGTAAGAGGAACCTCCTGAGTTCCGGCTCGGAAAATGTTGAACGATGACGGTGTTTTGGGTAAAATCGATTTTGGGGATATTTTCACCGTATTCAAAAACGGTCTGCGACCAAAATGAGGCCAATTCAGATTGATCGTCAATTAATTGGGTTTCTTCCACACCATTTCCGCCATACTCGGACTGGTAAAGAACATCAAAACTATTTTCATTTTGTGCGGTCACTTTCGCATGGTTACAAGCAAAGAACAAGAATAAAATCCCACCAAATAATACCGGAAATGATTTTGCCATCATGTAAATTTAGTTCAAAAATAAGAAAATTATAGGAAGCAGGAATTAGTCTTTCAAATCTTTAAAGCGCATCAGGTCTGAACTCAGGAAACGCCATTCGGGTGTAAGCATCTGTCCTTCTTTTACTTCATACCATGGACTGATGTCGTCCCTCGTCGGATTGGCAATGATTTGAATTTCCTGTGCGGGCTGGTAACTTTGGGCTAATAAAAAGAGTTTTTCACCCGCATCATTTTTTACCAAATCCACTACCACCACGGCGTGACCGTTCGGATTGTTTCTTTGGATAAAAATATCACCGACCTGAATATCTTTTAAGTTCACCAATGTAAGGTCGTCACAAAAACTCGGTGTGGAAACCTTTTCCATCACATGATCCAGATATTCCTGGAATTTGGTTTGGGAAGTGTCACCAGCGGCAAAATCAGAGAAAGCGAATTTTTCTTTATTAGCATGAAAGGCAATTTTGTCAAAATCCTTTTTGGCATACAAGTATTCGGACTTCAAGCGGATTACCGCATCGGCAGAGGATTGTAAGTCCAAAGGTGAAATGGGCATATCGACGACCGAAACATAAATATTGTGGTTGGGCTTGATTTTTCCGTCATACATTCTTGCTGGAGCACCTTCGGGTTTCAACGGTAAGGTTCGTAAAAATACTCCGAAAGAACCACTTTGGAGTTCAACTCTTGCAAATCCTTCGGGTGGGTCAAACCGCTCTAAGATGGTTTTACCGTAATCATTGATCATGGGGGTGGATTCAACCAAACTCACAGCATCATAAGGCACTGCTCCGTTTTGTTGCATTGTATTACAAGATATAACTATAAATGTGGTTAGTATAAAATATACAGGCTTCATTGATTCTTCCCTTTCCGGGTTTTTTTCAAGCAAATATCGTTCCAATGAGAACCAATAAAAAAACAACCCTTAACCAAGCAATCGGTTGAGGGTTGTAAAAACTAACTATGAGTTGTTTTAAGATTCGCAGCTACTGCAACTCACTAAGTTGGTAACCAATTCCTTTGAAACGCTTTGGCTTCGTTGGTAGTAGAGTGTTTTCACTCCTAATTTCCAAGCTTCTATGATTAAATTGTTGACGTCTTTGATTGGGAGTTCCGACGGGATATTGAGGTTCAGGCTTTGGGATTGATCTACATACTTCTGTCGGATGGAAGCTTGTTGAATGATTTCCAGCTGGCTGATTTCTTTGAAAGTCTTGAACACAGCCTTCTCATGGTCGGTCAATCCTTCCACGTGTTGTACGCTTCCACCGTTCAACATGATGTTTCTCCAAGTATCTTCATTGTCCAAACCTTTTTCCACCAATAATTTAGCAAGGTATTTGTTTTTCCGCATGAAATTCCCTTTGGATAAACCGGCTTTGTAATAATTACTGCTGAAAGGTTCGATTCCCGGTGAAGTCTGCCCCAAAATGGCTGAGGATGAAGTAGTCGGTGCAATGGCCAAAGTGGTAGTATTCCTACGTCCATAGTCCCTGAGTAATTCGGGTTCGCCATAAATCCGTGCCAACTCCTGGGTGGCTTTATCGGCCCTGTCTTGTATGTGTTTAAAAATTTCGGTGGTCAGCATTTTGGCTTCCAATCCTTCGAATGGAATCATATTTTTCTGTAAATAAGAATGCCATCCCAAAACGCCGAGACCAAGTGCCCTGTGCCGTTTTGCAAAGCGATTGGCTGAGGCCAGATAATGGTTTCCTTCTGTTTTTTCAATGAATTCCTGTAAAACCGCATCCAAAAAGAAAATAGCCAGTTTCACCGCTTCGGTATCTTTCCACTCATCATACAATTCCAAATTCATGGAGGAAAGACAACAAATAAATGATTCGTCTTCCCTGGATGGCAACATGATTTCCGAACAGAGGTTACTTGCGTGTATGCGCATGTTCAAATCTTTGTAAACTTGGGGTTTATTCCGATTCACATTGTCTGAGAATAAAATATAAGGAAGGCCTTTTTGTTGGCGGCTTTCCAAAACTTTTGCCCAAATTTGGCGTTTTTCCATATCACCGTCCACCATTTCCTGCATCCAGTAATCGGGTACACAAACACCGGTAAACAGGTTTTGGATTGGGTTTCCGATGTTTTTAATTTTCAGGAACTCTTCAATATCGGCATGATCGATGTCTAAATAAGCGGCGAACGCACCTCTCCTTACGCCTCCTTGGGAGATGGTGTCCATCGCGGTATCGAACAATTTCATGAAGCTTACGGCTCCACTACTTTTGCCATTATCGGTTACCGCACTTCCTCTTTCTCTCAACGACCCGAAATAACCGGAAGTCCCGCCTCCGATTTTGGTTTGCATGATTACTTCACCCAATTTATGGGTGATGCCTTCTATGCTATCCGGAATATGGACATTGAAACAGGAGATTGGCAAGCCTCTTTCCGTCCCCATATTAGCCCAAATGGGGGAACTCAAACTCATCCATCCGCGTTCGACCATTTCCATGAAAGATTCTTTTAATTCCGGTTTGTAAAGTCGTTTTGCCGCGGCGGCACAAACTCTCTCAATGGCTCCCTCGACGGTTTCTCCTTTTAACAAGTAACCGCGGTTGAGGATTTGTTCGCTTTCTTCGTTTTTCCACCAAAGTTTTTCTCTCAATTCGGGTTGCAGCGAGGTTTGTATGGGAAGTTCGTTGTGATTTGATTCCATATTTTGTGTTTTTTTTATTTAAAATAAATCGTTGGCGGTGATGGATTTGTCGTGCTTGGTATAGTCAACGGGCCGTTTGGCGAAGAAGTCATCCAAGCTGTTGGCAAAAACCTCTTCCTCGAACCATGCCATAGGCCTGTACAATTCTTGGGAAATATTATAAATGGGTTTCAATCCGATTTTTTTCATGCTATCGTCCACCCGGAATTTCATGAAATTCAATAAATTCTTTTTGTTTACGGTTTCAATTTCACCTTCATTGAAAATCCAATCCAAAATCTTCTCTTCTATATCAATTGAGTGTTCAACGGTTTCATAGAGATATTGAACGGTATCTTCATCGAAAAAATCAGGGAATTCCTCCCGGATTTTGTTGACGATATAAATCCCGGCATTGGCATGGATTTGTTCATCTACCGATGTCCATGCAATGATATTGCTTACGTTTTTCATCAACCCTTTGAAACGGGTAAAAGATAAAATAATGGCGAATTGGCTGAACAAGGAAACATTTTCGATCAGGATTGAAAACAGGATTAACGATACAACGTATTTTTTCCGGTCTTCTGACCTTGCGTCCTTGAGCGCAGCAGAAAGGTAATCAATCCTTTCGCGGATGACCGGAACGTTCAACAAACCTTGGAATTCATCGTTGTAACCCAGCACCTCGAGCAGACGGGAATAGGCTTCGGAATGGCGGAATTCACATTCGGCAAAAGTCGCCCCAAGTCCATTGAATTCGGGTTTCGGAAAATGTTGGTAAATATCGCCCCAAAAGGTTTTGACGGCAACCTCAATTTGGGCGATGGCCAATAAACTGTTTTTAATGGCGTTACGTTCGGCAATTGAAAGGTGCGAATGAAAATCCTGTGTATCCGCAGTGAAATCCACTTCGCTATGTACCCAAAATGATTTGTTGATGGCATCCGTGAATTGAAATATTCCCGGGTATTCAAACGGCTTGTAATTAATTCTTCTATCAAATATGGACATATTAATCGTTTTTTCAGTTATTTTTCTTTTGCAAGGAACCTCTAATCACTCGAAAAATTTAGGGTCAAAAATACCCGATTCATTTACCTGAAATGAACCTATTTGTTTTCAAAACTTTAAGATTTTTCTGAATGTCTTTTTGGTATTTTCAAAATTATAATAATGAAAAGTTTATTGGCTATAAAACACCGAAAAGATATTGATAGGTTATCAACAAAGATGTTATTCTTTTGATTATCAATTAATTGATTCGCGTTAGAATTTCACCCTCAAGAACTACGAAATGGCTATGGAAAAGTGATGGACAGTGCATTTGAGGCATGATGGAAGTCACAAAAAAAACCCGAATCAATTGTTCAGGTTTTCAAAAATTTTTCGGATTTTTTTTAATTAATTACCGTGCAATATTTACAGCCCTCGTCTCGCGAATCACGGTAACCCGGACTTGCCCGGGATAAGTCAACTCGTTTTGGATTTTATCGGTAATCAAAAACGAAAGTTCGGATGCTTTGGCATCGTCCACTTTATCGCTTTCGACCATTACGCGTAACTCTCGTCCGGCTTGGATTGCAAATGCTTTTTCGACACCGTCGAAACTCAGTGCGGTCGCTTCCAAATCCTTCAACCTTTGGATGTAAGATTCGACCACCTGTCTTCTGGCACCCGGCCTGGCACCGCTGATGGCATCCGATACTTGTACGATTGGAGAAATGAGTGAAGTCATTTCAATTTCGTCGTGGTGCGCTCCAATCGCGTTGATTACATCCGGGTGTTCGCCATATTTTTCAGCCCATTGCATGCCGAGAATCGCGTGGGGCAATTCCGATTCATGTTCCGGCACTTTACCGATATCGTGCAATAAACCGGCACGTTTGGCCAATTTGGCGTTCAATCCGAGTTCTGCGGCCATCGTCCCGGCAAGGTGAGCAACCTCACGTGAATGTTGCAATAAATTCTGGCCATAAGAAGAACGGTATTTCATCCGACCCACAATCCTTACCAAATCTTTGTGTAAACCGTGGATTCCTAAATCCATAATTGTCTTCTTTCCGACTTCGATGATTTCGTCGTCAATCTGTTTGGTGGTTTTTGCAACCACTTCTTCGATTCTGGCGGGGTGGATTCTTCCATCGGTGACCAAACGGTGTAAAGACAACCGAGCAATTTCTCTTCTTACCGGATCGAAACAGGAAAGAATGATGGCTTCCGGCGTATCATCTACAATTATCTCAACACCCGTAGCAGCTTCAATTGCACGTATATTTCGGCCTTCGCGACCGATAATGCGACCTTTGACTTCGTCGGATTCAATATTGAAAACCGACACGGCATTTTCTACGGCTTGTTCGGTTCCGATTCTTTGAATGGATTGTATGATGATTTTTTTGGCTTCGTTCTTTGCATTCAATTCGGCGTCAGCCATGATTTCCTGAATATGGGACTGGGCCTTGGATTTAGCTTCTTCTTTGAGGGTGTCGAGCAGTTCTTCTTTGGCTTCTTCAGCGGTATAATTGGCCAATTTTTCCAATACTTCCACCTGCTTTTTATGCATGGTGTCCACTTCTTTTTGCCGCAAATTTAATTTGTCTTGGCGCGACTGAAGGTTGGCGGATTCGGACTTCAATTGGTCTCTTTGACGTTGCAATTCAGAAAAGTCAAGTTTGAGTTTATCTTCCCTTTCCTTTACTTTCAATTCCGAGTCTGCGATTTTCCTTTCACGCTGGTTGACGGAATCTTCATGGGCCGCTTTCAGTTCCAAAAATTTTTCTTTGGCTTGAAATATCTTTTCTTTCTTGATGGCCTCCCCTTCTCTTTCGGCTTCGCCGACAATTTCTTTGGCCTTACTGGTCGCCGTGTCGATGAGGATTTGGTTTTGTTGGTCAACCGATTTTTTCGATAAAAAATAACCAATTGCTGCGCCGATGAGCAGAGCTCCAACTCCTATAATTATACTGATAATATCCATGTGTTATAACTTTAATTTAGTCCATAAAAAATCCTACATCAGTCTATATAGTTTTGAGTAAACCCCAAAATAACAGGTTTTGAGCTATTCCGCCAGTCAAGGTTCCGCTGTCAAATAATTTGAACAACTTTCGTTGTTGCGGCCTGCTTTCCGGACGGCTTTCACTCGGTAACAAAACTAGTGTTGAGTTTACCAAAAATGTTAGAACTAATGTAGGATATATATTTATACTGTATTTAAACAGCTGAGCGTCTTTATTTTAATTTTCTAATTCTCTTTCAATAAATGCTGTGAGTTTTTCCATTTTCTCATTCAATAGATTGTCTGACCCTGTACCGGATTGTTTCAACAAGTGAAACTTGGATGCCATTTGCAAAGCTGCCATCGAAAGCGCATCTTGTGCGTCTGTCACCGCATAGCGTTCCTCAAACTCTTTGATCAATTTATTAATTTCTTTCCCCGCATTTCTCACTGCCTCTTCTTCATCGGCATTAATAGTCAAAGGATATTGCCGGCCTGCTATGTTGATCTTTACTTTTAAGCTGCTCATCCTTTCGTGTTTTTAATCTGAGCCATACAAACATCCAACTCTTTTATCAATCTGTTGACCCTCAACTTCATTAACCTTCGGTGTTCATTTTCACCCAACATGGCGTTGGCTACTTTCAATCTGTCATTGTCATCCTTGAACCGGGCGGTTTCTATTCTTGACTCTTTTAAACTTTGTTTTAATGCTTCAATCTCTTCTTTCAGTGAACTTTTCTCTTCCTTAATCGCTTTATAAGCCTCCAACAATTGGTGGAGTTTTTGTTCGAGTTTTATGAAATTGGATTCACTTTGATTCATTTTAAAGAGAACTTATTAGTTCTGACTTAATGATGCAAAGTTAACTTATTTTTGGTAGAGTTCAAATCAGTTTTAACATTTATTTCTGTTTGGATTCCCGACTAAATTTGGTTTTCCTATTTTTGTTCAAATTTATTCTTGAATGAAAAATGCTTTTTTAGGGTTATTGGTTTCCTTGAATTTTCATGTATTCGCCCAAACCATTGACAATGACAGGCAAGAATATCCGAAAGACATTTTCAGAAATCCATTGGGGATTACCAATTATTTATCCGGGAACTTTGCGGAATTGCGCAACAACCATTTCCACAGTGGCATCGACATCAAAACCAATCAAAAAGAGGGTTATAATGTGTATGCGATTGGCGAAGGTTTTATCTCCAGAATCAACGTTTCACCGCGCGGTTACGGAAATGCCATTTATATTGACCATCCGAACGGTTATACTTCCGTCTATGCACATTTGCAAAAATTCAATTCCGTAATTGAAGAATATACCCGCAATTATCAATATCAAAATGAAACATTTGCCGTAGAAATTTACCCTAAAAAAGGTGAATTAATGGTAAAACCGGGTGACATCATTGCGGTTTCAGGGAATTCCGGCAGTTCCGGAGGCCCCCATCTCCATTTTGAAATCCGTGATACCCAAACGGAAGAACCGATTAACCCGTTTTTATTCGGATTCGATGTTCCCGATACTAGCGAACCTTTGATTAACGGATTATACATTTATCCGCTGACAGGAGATGTGGTCGGTAAAAAAACACGCCACACATTGCCGAGCGGACTGGTTTTCAATTCACCGATTTACGCTTCCGGAAAAGTCGGATTAGGCATCAAGGCTTATGACAAACACAATGGTGCCGATAATATGAATGGCATTTACCAGATCAATGTTTTTGTAAATGACGAGCCTCATTTTACCTATACCGCAGAAAGGTTAAATTTTTCTACGACTCGCGCCATCAATTGCCTGGTGGATTACGAAGACCGGATGAAAAACAACAGTTGGGTTTATCAGCTTTTTTTGTCCAACGGGAATCCGCTGCAAATGTTTTCCAATGTTAAAAACAACGGCATTATTGATTTGGAAGAAGGCAAAGAATACGGTGTACGCATTGAAGTCTTGGAT
>JAEZDQ010000010.1 GCA_023433225.1 Bacteroidota bacterium
ATATGGAACTGATGAAGTCTGAAATCATCATGGGCTACGACCACAGCGGCGGAAAATTGGTAGATGTCGGCCGTCCGGAAAGTGTGAAAGAAGCCGAATGGACATTTTTATAAAATACAAATCCTTAACAATCAATTTACATTGAACGGGGTAATTTTGCAAGTCTATTAATCCCTCCATGCAAGTTGCTTTGCTTTTGTTGAATGTCATTGGTGCCGTTGCGCTTTTCGTTTACGGAATGAAAGTGATGAGCGAAGGTATGCAGCGCGCTTCTGGCAACCGGTTACAGGTATTTGTCAACCGCATGACAAGGAATCCTTATTCCGGTGCTTTGGCAGGAACGGTTTTCACCACTGCATTACAGTCGTCCTCAATTGTGAGCATTCTGACATTGAGCCTTATCAACGCGGGTTTATTGAACTTAAAAAAAGCATTTTCCATCATCGTCGGTGCCAACGTGGGGACCACTATCAAATTGTGGCTGATTGTCGCTCTGGGAGCGACATGGCACATAGAATCACTCGCATTGCCCATAATCGCGATTGCCGTTCCGTTTTTCTTTTTTCGGAACCAGAAAGCCAAAGAATGGGCCGAATTCGCGATTGGTTTGGCCCTCATTTTCATTGGGTTGTTTTTCTTGAAAGAATTACTGCCTGATTTTTCAGAGAATTCTTATTTCCACCATCTGATTGAAAAATATGCGGGCAACTCGAATTTAATCAATTCATTGGTTTTCATCCTCATTGGGATTGTCGTTACTTTTCTATTTCATTCGTCCAGCGTTTTTACCTTGTTTGCAGCGGTATTGGTCGCCAAAGGTATGCCGTTGGAACAGGCAGCGATGATGATCCTCGGAGCAAATATCGGAACGACTTCCACCGCTTTGATTGCTTCAACCATCGGGAACCGGGAATCGAAAATCGTCGCTTGGTTTCATTTCTTTTTTAACATCGGCGGAGTGGCTCTGTTCTTCTTTTTTGTACCGGGGATTATTTCCCTGTTGAGCCGATTGATTTCACCTGACGGCGAAATTGTTTTGGTTTCTTTCCATACCTTATTCAACTTGGTTTCTGCTTTGTTGATTTTGCCTTTTTTGAATGCGATTGTAGATTATATTTCCAATAAATTTTTAAAAGATCAAACTGAGCATTCGCTTAAATTGATTGACCGACCGTTTGGTCCGACCGCAAAAATGTATGTGTATGAAGCCAACCGGGAAGTGGTTAAGTTTGCAGGAATTATGCGGCAAATCATCAGTTCCTTGGGGAGAATGATTACGGAAAGTGACGAAGAAAAATCGGCCGAACTGCGCAAGCGGATATATGCCTTGGAAAAAGAAGGCGATGAACTGGAGAAAAACATCCTGAATTACCTGAACACCATTTATTCGTATGATATGACCGGTGAAGTCGCTTTGAATATTCAAAGCCTCGTCGGGATTTGCCATCATTTGGAGAGCATTGGTGACATCGCACTTAAAACCGCCGAGGTGCACCGGGAAAGGAAAAAAAGCAATAGTTTCATCACCCCAAAACTCCGAATGCACTTATTGGAATTACACGATTCCCTGTCGGTCGCTACGACGACCTTGGTTCAAAACCTGAATGAAACCGACGGAAACGTCAACCTCAAAGAAGCCAAAACCAATGAAAAATCCATTGACAAAAGGTTCAGGGAGGCGGATCAAGCACTGCTGAAAGCCATCGAAAAAGACAAGCTTTCCGTACTCAGCGCTTTGCTGTACAAAGAATTGATTCAAAGTTATGAGCAAATCGGCGACCATTTGTACCGTGCCAATAAAGCATTAGGGAAATAGATTTTTAAGAATAAAGAAAATAGAGAATAGAAAAATGACGATTCAAAATCTATTATCTAAGTTCTATATTCTTTTCTCTTTTTCAAGTATTTTTACAAAATGATTTCCCTAAAAGAAATTTTTTCCGTTCAGAATCAAGCTGAATTTAATGAAGTTGCCTTGAAGGTTTTCCGATTCCAAGCGGACAACAATTTGGTGTATAAAGATTTTCTTCAATTTCTGAACATACCTATTTTGGAAATCCATTCCATTGAAAAAATCCCATTTTTGCCGATTCGATTTTTCAAATCACATGAAGTTGTTTCCGGAAAAAATCAACCGGAAAAGATTTTCACCAGTTCGGGAACCACCGGAAGCATTGCCAGTAAGCATTTAGTTAGTGATTTAAGTTTTTACATAGAAAGCCTTGAGCATAGTTTTCAACATTTTTACGGGGAATTTCCTGATTACAAAATTTTTGCTTTGCTACCTTCTTATTTGGAACGCAGCGGTTCTTCTTTGATTGACATGGTGGAATTTTGGATTGAAAAATCAGGTGATGGCGGGTTTTATTTGTATAACCATGAGGAATTATACCGGGATTTGATTCAAAATGAAAAAGACGGTAAAAAGGCAATCCTAATTGGGGTTTCCTTTGCTTTGCTGGATTTTATTGAGAAATATCAATTGGATTTGAAAAATACGATTGTAATGGAAACCGGCGGAATGAAAGGACGGAAAGAAGAAATCACACGGGAAGAACTGCACAAAATGCTCCAAAAAGGTTTTGGCGTGAATGAAATCCATTCCGAATACGGCATGACGGAATTGCTTTCGCAGGCTTATTCCCATGGAAATTCACGGTTTGAAACCCCAAATTGGATGAAAATCCTGATTCGGGACACCGAAGACCCTTTGTCTCTTTTGGCGCAAGGAAAAACCGGCGGTGTCAATGTAATTGACCTTGCGAATCTAAACTCATGCAGTTTCATTGCAACTGAGGATTTGGGTAAAATCCATTCAGACGGTTCGTTTGAAATCTTGGGAAGATTTGACCATTCCGACGTGCGAGGCTGCAATCTGATGGTTTCGGATGTTTAAATTGGCAAAGAAATAGTCTGGAAACCTTCCCACCGATGGTGGCACCCCGTCGGGAATTGCCGAAACCTTCCCACAGATTGTGGCACCCCGTCGGGAACCGCCGAAACCTTCCCACAGATTGGGGCACCCCGTCGGGAATTGCCGAAACCTTCCCACAATTTGTGGGATATTGAAAGTCAGGGTTTTAGTTATTTTCTGAGAATTCCTTAAACCTTAGCGTCATTGCCGGTTCTATGGTTTTTGAAGAAGGTATATTTTCATTGTTTTTTGATTAAAATCGTCTTCGCTGTGTCGAGGTTTGCTTTTTCGAAAAATGATTTGACTTCTTTGTAATTTTCAGAAAATACAGATTTGCCCAAATAAAATTCAACATGCAAAATCAATTTTCCGTCTTTGGTTTCCGCAGTTTGGTAATAAATCAATTCTTTGTTTTTCAATTCATTGTGTGACTTGAAATGGACCGGAATCTCAGCCGAATAACCTTCGGGGATTTGGATAACCACATCTGCTTTATAATAAAACGGGAAATTGAATTCCAGGCTTCTTTCCCGCGTTGGTTCTTCTAATTTATAGAACTGTACAATTCCGCGCAATGGGTTTGCGATGTTGATGAAAGCCGGGTTGTTGAACAAACCCGAATCAAAAGTTGTTCGTGTCAATTCATAACCATCTTCCGAAACCCGCTTTTCGGTTTTGATTTCATTCATCAGTAAATCCATCGAATTCATCACCGGGCTAAAGTCCATTATGCCCTTGGTTTCGGTTTTTTCGGGTTGTTTGAAATAACCATTCGCC
>JAEZDQ010000083.1 GCA_023433225.1 Bacteroidota bacterium
ACACACCTCGCGGCACCAGATCCTAAGTCTGGCGTGTCTACCAATTTCACCACACCCGCAAACCCCGATGATTCGGGAGTGCAAATATACATTAAAAATCGTTTTACCATTTATTTTTTTCTAATTCTTCTACGCCCAAAATTGTTTGATTCTTTGAATTCCTTTACTTTTGTATAAAAACAATTTTAAATTATGGAAATCAGCGGAAGAATTAAGAAGATGTTTGAAACACAGACGTTTGCAAGTGGGTTCCGAAAAAAGGAAATCGTTGTTACAACGCAAGAACAATATCCACAAGATATTTTAATTGAATTTACCCAAGACAAGATAGATTTATTAAATCCCGTTTCAGAAGGTGATGAAGTGAAAATTTCAATCAATATCAGAGGCAGAGAATGGATCAATCCGGAAGGCGTTGCCAAATATTTCAATAGCATCAATGGATGGAGATTGGAAAAAGCGGGTGTAACACCGTCTATCAATGAATATGCTGATTTACCTACTGTTCCCAAGAATGACTTTGAAGGTTCCGATGGACCTGATGATTTGCCATTTTAAATAGATGTTTACAAACAGTTAGAAAAAGAACACAGCAAAGAAAATTCGCTCAAGATTGTTTCTTATATAGGAAACGATTTTGAGCGTTTTCGTGAATTAATGGATTGTTTCTTTGCGAAAACCGGTGATTACCGTGTGCCGCAACGAGCTGCTTACACTGTTTCCCTGAGTTTCGACAGGCAACCGGAACTGATTCTTCCTTATCGGGAAAAGTTAATTCAAGCACTTCAAAATCCTGAATTGAAGCCAGGGTTGAAACGCAATATTTTGCGGGTTTTACAATTGACCGAAATACCGGAAATCTCTTGGGTATAGTGTATAAAACCGTTTGGGGATTTATGGAAAACCCGAAAGAAGAAATTGCCATCCGTGCATTTTCGATGACTGTATTGTATCAGATTTCCCAAAAATTCCCGGAACTCAAAACGGAACTTCATTTGCTGATTTGTCTGTTTTGGAAGAAGCCCGGCCGTCGCCCGGCATCCAATCGAGAGGCAGATATATTTTGAGAAAATTGGACAGCAAATTAGCCGGAATTTCCTAAGTTCTAAAAAAATGATAAATTGCAACATTTTACTTTAACAATAGCGGCGGGCATTTGGCACTGACTTTGTAAAAGAGATTTTTAAACAACTTAAAAATGAAAAAGTTATCGATAATATTGACCTTACTTGTTTTTGGGTTTTGCGCCCAATCCTTTGCGCAGGATTTTCATGCTTCCACCACCAAGGTGGAATTAGAAGCGGGGTCGCTTACATTAACAGCGAAGTTTTTTACTTCTGATTTGGAAAAAGCCGTGGGAGCTTCTACCGCTTCGAAAGCGGACTTTGATGCCAAAGCTAAAAATTATTCTTCCTCCAGATTAACCGTCAAAATTAATGGTGCGCCGGTTACATTGACTTACGTAGGTTCACAAACTATGGATAAATCTACCCGAATTTACCTGAAAGCGGAAAATGTTTCCAATGTAAACGATATTGAAATCAGAAATGCCATGTTGGTCGAATTGTTCCCGGATCAGCAAAACTTGGTTACTTTTGATATAAACGGTGTAAGGAAAAGCTTTACCGCGAAAAAGGGAAGTGAATCGGGTAAAGTATCTTTCTAAGTCAAAACAATTTTTCCAAATCATTCCAAAAACCCGGATAAGATTTTTGGGTTACCTGCGGGTTTTCTATTTCTAAATCCATCAACAAACACAAGGGCGCAAAAGCCATTGCCATCCGGTGGTCATCATAGGTTTGAATCACAGGTTTTTCTTGGATTTCTTTAAAACCGATTATTTCCAAAGAGTCTGAGGTTGTTTCTGCAATTGTTCCAATTTTAGCCAACTCACTTCTTAGTGCGGCCAAACGGTCGGTTTCTTTGATGGCCAAGGTTCCTAAACCAGTCAATTTACATTTCATTCTCAGTCCGCCACAGGTTACGGCTATGGTTGGGGCAAGGTCGGGCGTGCCGTTCAAATTGAGTTCCAAACTGTCGGGAAGTGAATCCGCTTTTTTGGTCAAGTAAATTTGAGTGCCTTGAAACCGGGTTTCCACTCCAAAGTATTTTGCATAAATCTCTTTTACGCGAGAATCCCCTTGCCAACTATTTGGTATAAAATGGTTTAGTCTGATTTTCGCATCTTCAGAAAGTGCTGCCAAGGAATAAAAATAAGAAGCCGAACTCCAGTCCGATTCCACCCAGATCGTTTGTGGCTCAATGGTTCTTTTAGGATGTATTTTGATTTGATTGCCCGTTGCTTCGACTTGAATTCCCAATTTCTTCAACCATTCAATAGACATGGTCAGGTATGGTAATGAAGTGATGTTTCCATTGAGTTGAATGGTCAAACCGTTTTCTATACTGGGCGCAATCAACAATAAGGCTGTAACAAACTGGCTGCTGACTCCCGCGTCCAATTCGACAAAGTCCCGGTTTAATTTTTTTCCCCGAATCTGGATGGGCGGATACTCTTCATTTTCCAAATAGGTAATATCCGCGCCGGTTTGATTGAGTGCTTCTACCAAAATCCCGATGGGGCGTTGTTTCATCCTTTCGGAACCGGTCAGGATGATTTCCCTGTTTTCTTGGATGGCGAAAAAGGCAGTGAGGAAACGCATGGCAGTTCCTGCGTGGCCAACGTCAATGGTATTTCCGGTTTGGGAAAATGCTTGTCGCAACGTCTGGGTGTCTTCAGAATCCGACAGGTTTTTGATTTCCAATGGCAAGCCATACAATTGGTTTAAAATCAAAAGACGGTTAGTTTCACTTTTGGAACCGCTTATGGTAATTTCACCTTTCGGGAAAGAAGATTTTTTGTTTAGAAGTTTACGTTCCATTGGAATCGAATGTACGTAATTCGTTTTGAAATTTTCAATTATTTCAACTTGTCATTGTTTTGGTGGCGTTCATGGTCGCGTTCGGCTTTCAGGTTTAATTTGTTGTAAAATGCCTTTTCCAAATCCACACCCGTTTGGTTTGCCAAGCAAAGCACGACAAAAAGCACGTCGGCCAACTCTTCGCCGAGGTCTTTTTCTTTGTCCGAATCCTTCTCAGACTGTTCACCGTACCGTCTGGCGATGATCCGGGCTACTTCGCCGACCTCTTCGGTTAGCTGGGCCATATTGGTCAATTCGTTGAAATAGCGGACTCCATGGCTTTGAATCCAATCGTCCACCTCTTTTTGTAAATTTTGAATGCTCATCATTAAGATTTTACAAGTACAATCTGTTGGTTTTCGGCGTTGATTTGTTTGTTTTCAAGGTCTTTCATCAGTTGGTAATAACTCGCCGGAAGAATGCTTTGGTTGACTTCGTATAGCGTAACGGCTTCAATATATCCTTCTTTTTCAATAACTTTATAAATGTATCCGGCATAATTCCCTTCAATGACGAACTGATTTTCCTTTGGGAGTGATTCAACTTTATAGCCTTCAGGAATTTTAATTTTGAATAGTTTGGATTTAGACATCAATGTCCCGAATTCAAGGGGGTAATTCCGGGTATCGTATTGAAATGAACTTTGTTTTGTTTGTGAAAACAAAAGCGGGTTAATGAGGATTTTGTTTCCGATTACTTCTCCGCCCGGAATATTTTCAAATTTCAAGGAATAACGAACCATACCGGTTTCCTTGTTTTCGTCTATTTTGAAGTTTTGGGCATCGAAGCTGAAATTAGAAAGATATTCAGATTCAAAGCCTTTCGGGTCTTCGTTACGGCGCATATTATCATCCATCGCGAAATATTCGTCCCTGGTTTCCATATAATTCCCCGAAATGGTTCCGTCCGAATTGAGGGTTACACTAACGATTTCTTTGGTGTTGCTGAGTGAATTATTGGCCAATGATATTTCCTTGACAATCCCATCGTTAAGAATACGAAACCCTCTGTAATTGAGGTCTCGTCGCGGAAGCATATTGATTTTACTCATTTTTTCGGTGGCGTCCATGATAAACAATCCATTGTTAATTTCTACCGATGCGATGACAAAATTCAAACTGGTAATGGAAGGGATGCTATAATTGACAATCAGGTTGTTAACAGTGCTTAACACGACCGGGCTCGCATTGATGCCGGCTTTTTGCAACATGGAGACCAACATCAGGTTGATGTCCGCACTGTTGCCGGTTTTGTCTTTAAAAGTTTGACGAATGCCATTGTCCGTTGTTAAAGCGTTGAATCCGTTCCAGGTGTAATTGTTTTTGACGAAATTAAAAATCACCTGCATTTTTTCGACCGGCGAACTGATTCCGGCGGTTAAATTTTGGACGGTTTCATCCAAGAAACTATTACCCTTGAGCTGGCTTCCGAACTTCTCATGGTTCATCAGGTCTTTGCCAATCTGATCCCATGAGGTAGCGTAATTCTCTGTAATATATCCGGGATGGCTAAACATTAAAAGCTCAAACCGGACTGAAGCTTTTAAATTGTTCGGATTCAAAACAAGAGATTCTTTTTTCAAAGGTGGGATGTTCTGATAGGTGAATTCATCAATTACAGTATTGTAATTCATCCCATTGACAGGCCGAGTAATGCTTTTCTTTTTCCCTATTATTTCCCCCCTTAAGTCGTTATTATATTGGAAGAATTCAGGGTGTGAAAATTTTACTTCACTATAAATTACGGGGATTTCCGATTGGAAAAACCAACGGTCGATTTCACGGGTGAAAGGCGAAGTTATGGTGTATTTGTATTCCAACACCGAGCCGTTTTTTACATCCGAAAAAGCGAATTTCTCTATTTCCCAGTATTTATTTTTCCGCTCCTTGAATATATCTGCATTTTTGACTTTGGTCTCGGTGATTTTCCCTCCTTCCAAATTATAGGTAGTTCCTCTGAAACCGATCACTTTTTCACGGACTGAACTGGGCGCGTACAAAGATACTTGTTGTTGCAGGAATTTGTCATTCGTATTGTCTTTGTCGTAGATTTTAATTCTTCCTTCAACTTCTCGGGTGAGTACAAATCCATTATCGCCAGGCGCAAACTCCAAGGTTACGTACATTTTCTCATATAGGATTTCAGCCGGAGATTCGGGGTCTATGGTGCTTCTTTCTTTGGTTAATTCTTCTTTGCTCACTTTCCCGAAGCGGTAGTCTTGTGCATAAGTGCTCAATACAAATAGGAAAGCTAAAATTGAACTAATGGTTTTCATGATTTTATGATTTTTCTAATAGTATTTTCGAATTGTCAAATGAAGAAATTTTTCTTCGGAATTCAACGTAATCATTGAATTTTTCTTTGGGATATTCTCCGTCTTTGACCAAAAGTTTACGTTTTACTTTCAGTGTATGGTTTTCCCCTAACGCCACATTCAATTGGTAATTTCCGAATTCTGATTCATAAAAAATGGGTTGGAAGTTTTCCGAAACTTGATAGTTAGCCGGATATTTGATTTCAAATTCCACTTCGTCAACATAGCCGTGAAGAATTTCCAAAGGATGCATCCTTTGGTCGTCTTTTTTGAGATTCGTGGTCGAAATGCCGACCGGAAGCAGGTTAAAGACAATGTTGTTGCCATAAATTTTAGCGAACTCCAAAGATTCCACATGCATCGAAGTCTCAAAATTTGCATTTTGACGGTCATTATCAAACCGGTAATTCAGAATATTCAGGTTGGGCAAATTCCCTAAAATTTCTACCAGGTTTTTCTTTTGTTCTTTTGAATTTAAATATCCAATGCCGTAAATCCAGTCATATTGTAATCCTGAATAATGTATGGACAAATTCCCGGTAAGCTTTCCGTTGGTCTGGACTTCCAAAGAACCATTGGTCGTTTGGCGGTTTTTTTCGGTAGGGAAATTTTGTGTCCGGATGATTTTGCCTCCTTGGGGTGTAACCAAAAGCGCGTTTCTGTTTTCGGTAAAAGAGCCTAAGTAATTAAAAGCGGATTTTTGGCTGGTTGTTTCCAACCAAATTTCTTCTTCCTCCAAAGGAACATATAAAATCACGTGATTTCCTTGCGCAATGCTGGCAAAATCGGGGTGGAAATCGACCCTTCTTCCGGCATATACAACCGTGTAGTAAGAGGGGATGTTCACTGCATCCAACATAGATTGCATGTAGTTTGTCAAAGCTTTACAGTCCCCGTAACTTTTGGACTCTACATAAGAAGCGGGAAAAGGCTTCAGTCCGCCAATGCCTAATTGCACACCGATGTAGCGGGTTTTGTTTTGTAAATGCTCATATAAGATGCGTACTTTTTCTTTGTCAGTTTCTGCGTCTTTTACCAAATTCTGGAAATAAGCTTTTTGTGAATTAGAGAAATCATTCGTATCTGCCAGTAGGCCTTGGTACCATTTGCCCATGCCGTTCCAGTCTTGGAAACTACCTTTGACACCGTCCCTGATAAATTCAACCGGTGAGAATTCCACATTGGGAAACAGGTGGCCGATGTAAGGCGTCAATTCTTCTTTTTCAAATGCAGCCCGGTTTTTAATTTCATAATGCACGACAGCTTGGGTGCTGTTTTGGGATGTAACCCCATAAGGTGCCAAATTCATTTCCTTGGAAAGGATTTGCAGGTTCATCAGGTTATTGATGGTGAAAGTTGAATTTTCGATGGCAACATTGTATTCTTTGAAAGGAAACCATTTGCCGATATAAGTGTTGGAATGATTGATGACAGATTTGAAACGAATGGTATAAGGATACTGGGTAGGCGTATAGTCAAGGTATTTTACCCGTTCATCGGTGTACATTTGTCCACCGGTTATAAAGGATTGATCCGAAAAATCTTTGGACTTGAATTTTTTGATTTCTTTTCCTTTTCCATCATAAAAGACAACTTCTAAATGGGTAATCTTAGCGGAAGGATTGTAAATTTCATAAGGGATTGCGGCTTGGTCTCCGGATTTGTCAAATACCGTTATCACCAATTCCTTGGTGTGGATGACTTTGTTCAGTGAATAGATGTCCACTGTCGTATTTTCACTTCGGATGACCGCATACGCATCTTCTTTTAATTCTGCAGGAATTTCACTGACCGCATAATTTTGACCGAGCGCAAATCCGGTTAAAAGGAGTAACAAGCCAAAAAATGAAAATAATTTCTTCATTTTAATTCAGTTTTAGTGAGATGAAATTTTATTCTTTGTTTTTTGAATCGATGCAAATGGTTACCGGCCCGTCATTGAGGAGCTCCACTTTCATATCGGCTCCAAATTCGCCGGTTCGTACATGGCTAATATATTTGTTTTGCAGGACTTTTACAAATTCTACGTATTGGTTTTTAGCCAAATGAGGTGGGGATGACCTGATGTAAGAAGGGCGGTTTCCTTTTTTGGTAGAAGCATGGAGCGTAAACTGGCTGACGACCAGCAAATCTCCGCCCACATCTTGTGCCGACAGGTTCATCACGCCGTTTTCATCATTGAAAATCCGGAGTTGGATGATTTTATGAGCCATCCATTCGAAATCTTCTCGGCTATCGTTTTCTTCAAACCCGGCCAAAACAAGTAAGCCTTTTTCAATTTCCCCGATGGTTTTTCCCGCTACGGAAACCTTCGCGTATTTCACTCTTTGTAGTACAACCCTCATTGAATTTTAATTTAAGAATCTTCCGTTTCGGTTAAAAAATCAATATAACTTTCAAACCGGCTGATAGCGACTTTACCCGATTCTACCGCTTCCCTGACGGCGCATTTCGGCTCATTCAAATGCAGGCAATTGTCAAATTTACAATCCTTTTTTAATTTGAAAATCTCCGGAAAATACCCTTGAATTTCCTCTTTCTCCATATACACCAAACCAAACTCCTTGATGCCGGGCGTGTCAATTCCAAATCCGCCGAACGGCCATTCGTACATTTCCGCAAAAGTGGTGGTGTGCTGGCCTTTTTGATTGAAATCGGAGACTTCGGCCGTTTTAAGTTCCAAATCCGGGTGCAAAGCATTAAGCAAAGTTGATTTCCCGACGCCGGAATGCCCGGACACCAAGCTTGTAATTCCTTTCAATTCCGATTTTAATGCTTCTAAATTGAAACCCGTTTTTGCTGAAACCCGAATGGTTGCATAACCAATCCGTTCGTAAACGGCCCGGTATTCTTCAACGATTTTTAATTGGTTCTCATCATAAGCATCCATTTTGTTAAAAACCAAGACAGCGGGAATATGGTATGCTTCGGCAGTAACCAAGAACCGATCGATGAAACCATAAGAAGTTTTGGGGTTATTAACCGTTACCACCAAAAATGCCCGGTCGATGTTGGAAGCGATGATATGGGTTTTTTTGGACAAATTCACCGCACGGCGGATGATGTAGTTTTTTCGTTCATGTATTTTGGTAATAACCGCAATTCCGTCCTTATCTACTTCAAAATCGACGAAATCCCCTACCGTTACCGGATTGGTATGGCGGATATTATCGAGCCTGAATTTCCCGCGTATGCGTGCATGTAGAATGGCTCCCGAATCTTTTCGTATGAAATACCAGCTTCCGGTTGATTTGATAATCCGGCCGGTCATTTTTTAGCGCTTTCTGCTTGGCTCATAATCGAATTTTGGTGTTGGATGGATTCTTGGTGAATGGCTTTGATGAGCTTGTCGATGAATTCCTCCGAAAGTTCCAGTTTTCCGCCGTGTTTTACGGCATTGTCCCGGATGATTTTCCATCGTTCTGGTTGGAAGACCGCTACGTTGTGTTCTTTTTTCAATTTTCCGATTTGGGTTGAAATTTTCATACGGTGGCTGATGGTATCAATCAGGCTCTGATCTGTTTCATCGATTTCATTTCGCAACCTATTGAGTTGTGAATGGTAGAAGGCATCAGGGTCATCGCTTTTACGAAGCTCCAGTTTGTGCAGGATTTCAAACAATCTTTCCGGTGTAATTTGCTGCGCGGCATCACTCCAGGCTTCATCCGGTTGGTTATGCGTTTCAATCATCAATCCGTCATATTCGAAATTGAAAGATTGTTGCGCTACTTCAAAGATTCCTTCCCGGTTCCCACAAATGTGAGAAGGGTCGCAGATCATGGGAATCTCCGGCATTTTATGCATGAAATCCAAGGCAATCTGCCATTGTGGATTGTTTCTGTATTTTGTTTTCTTATAAGTTGAAAATCCGCGGTGGATGGCTCCTAAGTTTTGGATGTCTTGTGCCTGCAGCCGCTCAAAAGCCCCTATCCATAAATCCAAATCTGGATTGACCGGATTTTTTACCAAGACCACTTTGTCGGTGCCGCGCAATGCTTCGGCAATTTCTTGGACAGTAAAGGGGTTGGCAGTGGAACGGGCACCAATCCAAAGCCAGTCCACGTCATTTTCGAGGGCAAGCCTCACGTGATTGGCAGTGGCTACTTCCGTAATCGTAGTAAACCCGTAAGTTTCTTTTACTTTTTTCAACCATTTCAAACCAATGGCTCCGACTCCCTCGAAAGAATTGGGTTTCGTCCGCGGCTTCCAGATTCCCGCCCGGAATACGCTGACTTGGCTTTGGTCCAATTGCCCGGCAATGTCCAACATTTGCTTTTCGCTTTCGGCACTACATGGCCCGGCGATGACAAGCGGTTTCGGGTGTTTTTCAGACCAAGGTTGCGGTTTGTTCATTTTGCAAATTTAAGCCCTAAATTTTAAATTTTTATTTTTGGAGTGGTTAAATAAAAAAAGAGGCTGTTCTAGAAACAACCTCTTTTCAATTTTTATGATAGATGGGGTCTATTCAAATTTAAGCGAGAAGAAAATCCCTCTGGTGGACAAGCCCCTCAGTGAACCGGCCCATTGCGGGTTGGTGTCGGGGTTGTCTTGAACCAATTCGTTGTTGAAAAAGAAAATCCCTTTGACCGAAGGGGTCAGTTTGAATTTATTGAAATAAATTTCAACACCGGCCTCAACTTGCCAGTTGAAATTATGGGTTTTCATTCGAAAAATATTGTCTTGGTTGTCCTCTTCTTTCTTTTCGTTGGACTGAATGTTCATGGTATAGCCCACACCTCCTTGTGCATAAGGGCGCGTATTTACCCAACGGTCGCCGTGTATTTTCAAAAGCAAAGGGATGTCGATATAGGTTGATTTCACGGCACGGGCACTGTCTGTGGCATTGGAAGTGATGTTTCCGAAATACAAGGTTCGTTCGGCAAAGTGAACACCCGGCTCAACTTTCAGGTCAAAATATTCATGCAGTTTCATTTTCCCCATCAGTCCGACAGAAAAGCCCATTTTGTTTTCTTGACGTAAATAAATCATGCCGTGTTGGCTGGTACCGTCTTCGGCGGGCGTTACTTTAAAGGTCATTAAATTGGTGCCTAAAAAATACCCCCAACTGAACCTTTGGTCGTCAAACTCCTCTCTATGCCAGACTTTTTCTGAATTCGGACGGAATTGCCCCAAAGCCGAAATCGTCAGTATCAAAAGTAAAAATGCCAGAAAATTTTTCATATCTTTTCCTTAACGAATTTTTGTGTGTTTTATTTTAAGCTTTCGTAAATGCTTGCGATGCCAAAAGTAAGTTTTTTATCGGAAGCTTGCACAAATTTTGAATTTTTTAAGATGTTTTTCATTTGTTGCCCGTAAGGGAAAGCTTTTACGGAATCGGGCAAATAGGTGTAGGCGCTTTGGTCTTTGGATATGCGTTGGCCTATTTTGGGCAAGATGTATTTGGAATAAAATCCGTACAATTGTTTCATGGGGAAGGATTCCGGCTGGGAGAATTCGAGGATAATGAATTTCCCTCCGGGTTTCAGAACCCTGTAGATTTCATTCAGTCCCTTTTCCAGGTTTTCAAAATTACGGACACCGAATGCAACAGTGATACAATCGAAGGTATCATTTTCAAAAGGCATATTTTCCGCATCGCCTTGGATCATTTCAATTCTATTTTCCAGATTTTGTTCCTTGATTTTTTTTCTGCCGACTTCGAGCATTCCGGCCGAAAGGTCGAATCCGGTGATTTTGGCATCGGTGGATTTTGCCATTTGAATCGCTAAATCGCCCGTTCCGGTTGCAATGTCTAAAACCGTTTCGGGATTTGATTTTTTGACGGATTGAACCACTTTTTTGCGCCAGCTTACGTCAATTCCCATCGACAATACCCGGTTCAATAAATCGTATTTCCCGGAGATATTGTCAAACATCTGTTCAACCTGTTTTTTCTTACTTAAATCGGAATCCGAATAAGGTTTTACTGTACTCATAAGCCTGCAAAGGTAATTAATATTTGTTCAAAGCTTCATGTTTAAAAAGGTTAACCTCAAACGGAAACCCTGGAAATCACTCGTAATTTTCAAAGTAAAACTGTTTGAAATCTTCTTTGGAGAAAATCTTGGATAAATCGGTTTTTGCACCTTTGTTCACAAAAAATTGAGGATAATTTTGGTCGAGGTTGTAATAAAAATCTTCGATGTACAAATCATTCCTGCGGGTGATGTTGCCGTAATAAACCTTTTCGTCGATGGTTAGCGTTCGCGATGTAAAAATGGAATCTTTGTTCCGCGCCGGGCCATAAGGCCGAACGAAAATATAATAATCCGCGCGGGTCGGGTTGATGAGCGCATTGTAGCGCGTAATGGTAAAGGTTGTATCGGTCTGTTTTCCGTTCAAGTTAAATTGAAGTTTGTGTTCGCCTCCTTTCAATTTAATTTGAGTAATCTGTTTGGGTGCAACCGAATAATCTTGGCCGTCGATTTTCAATTTAATCATTTCTTCCGAAGGATTAGCGATGAGGTAACTGTCCTTTTTCTCCAGAAACAATCCATAAACCACATAACAACCGATGACGATGCCAATGGTAATAATCAATCCCAGTAGTGTCGGATTTTTTTTCATTCCACAAAGTTATAAATCCCGTCAGGAATTTGAATCAGAAATACACAAAGTTTTTCTACTTAATCAAATAATTGTACATTTGCACCCGCATACATAATAATCATTAAATAATATTGGAATGTATTTGACAACAGAAAAAAAACAGGAAATTTTTGCAAAACACGGGAAATCTGCTACAGATACCGGTTCTGCCGAAGGCCAAGTTGCCTTATTTACTTATCGCATCAATCACTTGACTGAGCATTTGAAAAACAACAGAAAAGATTTCAATACAGAAAAATCTTTGGTAAGACTGGTAGGTAAAAGAAAAAGTTTGTTAGACTACTTGAAGAAAACCGATATCGAAAGATACCGTGCGATCATCGCCGAATTGGGTTTAAGAAAGTAATCATCCAGACATTCAAAATAAAGGGCAATTGCAAGATTGCCTTTTTTTGTTGATATTTTATTCTGTTTTGTCATTCTGAATGGAGCGCAACGAATGAAGAATCTTTTTTTGAGATTCCTCGTGCCTCGGAATGACAATTGAAATTAGAAATTATAGAAAGACTATAAATTACCCGGCAAAGCAAACGGTTTTGCCAAGACGAATTAAAATTATTAGACGAATGATTCCACAAGCAATCACAGAAAAGATTGTCCTGGCAGACGGCCGGGAAATCACGATTGAAACGGGAAAGTTGGCCAAACAAGCCAACGGTTCCGTTGTAGTAAGAATGGGCGACACCATGCTTTTAGCCACCGTAGTTGCCAACAAAGACGCCAACGAAGGCGTTGACTTCCTCCCTTTAACCGTAGATTACAGAGAAAAATTTTATTCCGGCGGACGAATCCCCGGAAACTTTTTCAGAAGAGAAGCACGGCCTTCCGATGAAGAGATTTTAACCATGCGTTTGGTCGATCGCGTTTTGCGACCGCTCTTCCCCGATGATTTCCATGCAGAAGTTCAAGTGATGATTGCCTTGATTTCCTATGATAAAAATGTAATGCCCGAAGCATTGGCCGGATTGGCTGCTTCTGCAGCGATTGCCATCACCGATATACCATTTAACGGACCCATGTCCGAAGCGCGTGTCATCCGTTTGGACGGAGAACTCATGATTAACCCGAGTCTGGAACAATTGAAAAAATCCGATCTGGACATCATGGTAGGTGCGACCAAAGACTCCATCGTAATGGTAGAAGGCGAAATGAAAGAAATCTCCGAAGCCGAAATGCTCGAAGCGATCTCATTTGCGCATGAAGAAATCAAAAAACAAATCAAAGCCCAAGAAAGGCTGGCAGCAAGAATTGCCAATGTCCTACCCAAAAGGGAATATTCACACGAAAACCATGACGAAGCCATTCGCGAAAAGGTTTGGAAAGAATGTTATGACAAAGTTTATGAAGTAGCCAAAACCCCTGCACCCAAGGAAGAAAGAAAAGAAAACTTCAAAGCCGTTCTGGATGAATTCTTGGCTCAGTATGTAGATAACCCGGAAGAGCTGGAGCGCGTGACGCCATTTGCAAAAGTGTATTACCACGATGTGGAAAAAGAAGCGATGCGCCAAATGATCCTAAACGAAAACCTTCGTTTGGACGGAAGACACCCCAAAGAAATCCGCCCCATCTGGAGCGAGGTAGATTATTTGCCGGGCGCACACGGTTCTGCGATTTTCACCAGAGGCGAAACCCAATCATTAACCGCACTGACTTTGGGCTCGTCCAAAGATGCGAATATGATAGACAGTGTAGCTTCACAACACGACGAAAAATTCTTTTTACACTATAACTTTCCGCCGTTTTCTACCGGAGAAGCCCGTCCGCTACGCGGAACTTCCCGTCGTGAAGTCGGCCACGGAAATCTGGCGCAAAGAGCATTGACCTATATTTTACCGGATGACTACGGTTATACGGTTCGAATCGTTTCAGACGTTTTGGAATCCAATGGTTCTTCTTCCATGGCGACGGTTTGTGCCGGAACCTTGGCACTGATGGACGGAGGGGTGCCCATTAAAAAACCGGTTTCCGGAATCGCAATGGGACTAATCACCGACCAGAAATCAGGGAAATTCACCGTGCTTTCCGATATTTTGGGAGACGAAGACCACTTAGGAGATATGGACTTCAAAGTAACGGGGACCAAAGACGGAATTACCGCTTGCCAAATGGACATCAAAATCCAGGGGTTGACCATGGACATCATGGAACAAGCCTTGGAACAAGCACGTGAAGGACGTTTGCACATCTTGGGAGAAATGATGAAAACCCTTTCTGAACCAAGGGAACAATTGAAACCAAACGCACCGAAATTAATCGTGATTGAAATTCCGAAAGAATTCATCGGAGCCGTAATCGGCCCCGGCGGAAAAATCATTCAGGAATTGCAGAAAGAAACCGGTACCGTCATTGCCATTGAAGAAACCGAAACCGCAGGTAGGGTAGAAATCGCCGGCGTGGACCAGGAAAAAATTGATGCCGCAATCGCACGGATCAAGCAGATTGCCTTTGTTCCGGAAATTGGCGCGACCTATGACGCCGTCGTGAAATCCATCAAACCCTTTGGTGCGTTTGTGGAATTCGCCAAAGGCGTAGAAGGTTTGGTTCACATTTCCGAAATCGAACACAGAAGGCTCAATACCGTGGAAGAGGCATTGAATTTGGGCGATAAACTTCAGGTGAAATTCCTGGGTTATGACGACAAAAAGAAAATGAAACTTTCCAGAAAAGCCCTTTTGCCCAAACCGGAAAGAATGGACAAACCACAGAACAACAAACCGGCAGAATAAATTCTGATTCCGATTTAATCAAATAAAAAACGCTTCCGAAAGGGGGCGTTTTTTTGTTTTCCGAAGAAATGAACACGGAATGAAGGGTTGATTAAGAAATATGGGAGGTAGCATAAAGGGTTAGCTCGGCACAAGACGGCGTCCAATAGGTTCCGAAGAGTTCCGGCGGTGTTTCAGAACCCCTCTTTTGACGTTCCGAAGAGGTCTGGAGGGGTTGGGGGACGTATCCGGACACGTTCCGGACGCCAAAATTGACGTCCCCCGACGGGGTAAATGGCGTCCCCGGACGGGGTAAATGGGGTTCCGAACGCCAATTTTGGCATAGGTGTACGGGGTAAATGGCATAGGGAGACGGGGTAAACGGTGTTCCGGACGAGGTCAGAGGCGTTCCGGACGAGGTAAACGACGTAGCATGACGGGGTAAATGGCGTAGAGGGACGAGGTAAAAGGGGCTTGGAGATGGCATGGTAGGATTCATTTTCAAATCAGTCCTTTCTCAAATTCAAACCTTATCTTTGCCGCAAACACACAAATGAATTTCCTTTCCGCCCAAAATTTATCGAAATCCTACGGGATCCGAACGCTTTTCAGCAATGTAAGTTTCCACGTCAACGAAGGAGACCAAATCGCGCTCGTTGCCAAAAACGGAAGCGGCAAGACCACTTTGTTGAAAATCCTGTCTGGGAAGGAAACTTCGGATTCGGGTGAAATCTTATTCAACAAAGACGTTAAGGTGCTTTTGTTTGAACAGTCCGATGATTTCGACGAAAACCTCAAAGCGGAAGATTATATTTTCAACCATTCCAATTCGGTTTTGGATGTCATCCACAGCTATGAGCAAATGATGCAGAATGACCCTTCCAACCCGGAATTTATGGATTGGATGGAGAAAATGAACCAAGTCGATGCCTGGTTGGTGGAGTCTAAAATCCAAGAAATCCTTTCCAAATTAAAAATTGATTTCCTCGACCAGAAAATCGGGAATTTATCGGGTGGACAGCGAAAAAGGATTTCTTTGGCCAAATTCTTAATTGACGTAAGCTTGGAATCAGGGCATTTATTGTTGATTTTGGATGAACCGACCAACCACCTCGACAT
>JAEZDQ010000165.1 GCA_023433225.1 Bacteroidota bacterium
AAAATGCTGTCGTCAAACTGCGCACCTTGATCGGCAAACCAGGCAAATCCCGCCAAAAGCGCAAAAGTCCGAATCATAATATCACCGTTGACCTTGAACAAAGCCACAACTTTGCTTCGTTCCAAAATGACATTCCATAATTGTTTAATTTCTTGAACAGGCCGGCGAATTTCCAGGCGGTTCCTCAGCAGGTACCAAGCAAAAAACAAAGCGATGTATTCCGCAATCACCGTTCCCAACGCAATTCCTTTAATCCCCATTTGAAATCCGACCACAAAAAGGACATTCAGACCGATGTTCACGCCGTTGAGCAATAATTGCACCCAGAGAAGTTCTTTGGTTTTTCCCAATCCGATGAATCCGCCCAACAAAGCGTAGGTAATCAAAGTCGCGGGCGCACCCCAAATCCGAATCCGGAAATATTCGCCCACCAAAGCAATTACCTCATCACTCGCACTCATCCAAACCGTTGCCAATTTCAAAATGAAAGTCTGCAAAAGAATCAGCAAAATCCCGATACTCAATCCCAAAAGCACCGACCGATAAAGCACGGTGAGCACTTCTCGATGATCTTTCGCACCCCTTGCCTGCGCAATGAATCCCGTGGTTCCCATTCGCAAAAAACCAAAACCCCAATACACAAAACTGAATACCAAAGTCGCCAAAGCTACACCACCCAAATCAATCGCATCGCCCGTTTGCCCGATGGCTGCGGTATCGGCAAGCCCCAACAAAGGAGCCGATGCATTGGCCAGAATAATCGGAAAAGCCAGTCGGATGATGGTTTTATAATTCTTCGGAAGGAAATTCAACATAGCTGAAATAAGTTCGAAATTAAGAATAAAGTTTTTAGGAGTTGTAGAATGTATATTGTAGGAATGTATAATGTTTTTTTGCAAGCTTCGATCTTAACAACCTTAATTCCTAAATGGCAAAAAACATTGTGTTCCTTGTAGTTAAAACGATAAAGGTTCAACCTTAATAATGCATAAGGATTTTATTACTAAATGCTCAAATCTAAATCCTTTTTCCACCACAAAGAACACAAAGAACACAAAGGACACGAAGAACAAAACACTCCGGAGGAGTGAAATATTTATAGAAATAAAATGTAGTACAATAAAATCACTCCAGAGGAGTGAAATATATTTTTCACTTCTAGTTTCGAATTACAAACCAAACATTTCTTAATCTACATCAAGACATTCCTCAATTCTATCCCCTAACTTTGTAATAAATAAATCACACCATCATGGAAAACAGAATATTAGGATTGCACCATATCACCGCTATTGCGGGAAATGCAAAAAGAAACCTCGATTTTTATACCCGAATTTTAGGACAGCGACTCGTCAAAAAAACCGTGAATTTCGATGACCCCAAAACCTATCATTTCTATTTTGGGAATGAAGGCGGCGAACCCGGAACCCTTCTGACTTTCTTTCCCTGGCAAGGAATCCATCCCGGACGAAACGGTTCCGGAATGGCGACTCACATTGCTTATGCAGTTCCAAAAGGAGCGCTTGAATTCTGGAAAAACCGATTGAAAACATTCAATATCGACTACAAAGAAGGAGAAATCCTGGACGAAAACATGATTTCCTTCCGGGATCCCGACGGACTGGAACTGGAATTCGTCGAACCCAAAAACCCCGACAACCGCAAAGTTTGGACAACTGATGAAATGTCTTCCGATGTTGCCACCAAAGGTTTTTACACCACAACACTTACCCTGAACGATGCCGATGCAACTTCCAAAGTGCTCACAGACCTTTTTGGATACGAACTTCAGCAGCAGGACGGAAACCGATACCGTTTTGCTACCGACGCCATCGAAACTTCCAACCTGATTGACATTCTCGAAGATCCTTCTGCCGGACGCGGTATCAATTCCGCCGGAACCAATCACCACATTGCCTTTCGGGTGAAAAATGACGATGTTCTGATGGAATTTCGTGAAAAAATTCTTTCGGCCGGATTGAATATCACACCCAAAATAGACCGTGATTATTTCTTTTCCTTGTATTTCAGAGAACCGGGCGGAGTCCTTTTCGAAATCGCTACCGATAACCCCGGATTTACGATTGACGAACCATTGGAAGAATTGGGAAATTCGCTGAAACTTCCAAAGAAATACGAACTTGCCAGAACGCAAATTGAAAGTTTATTGCCCGATTTAAGTTAAGAAAATGAAACATATTTTAAACATAAAAACCTCCGGAGTAGAATTAAATTCAGCCCAAAAAGCATTGATTATGATTCACGGACGAGGAAGCAATTCGGAAGATATCATGGGCATTTCCCGACATCTGAATGTTGACGGATTTGCCATTCTCGCTCCGCAAGCCACGAATAATACCTGGTATCCGCATTCTTTTATGGTGCTGGTCGAAACCAACGAACCTTGGTTGGGTTCGGCTTTGGAAAAACTCGGTCAAACTGTTCAGGCGGCTATGGATGCCGGAATTAAACCTGAAAATATTTATTTCTTCGGATTTTCGCAGGGAGCTTGTCTGACTTTGGAATTTTTGGCCCGAAATGCACAAAAATATGGTGGGGCAGTGGCGATTATCGGTGGACTCATAGGCGAGGAGGTAAATTTGTCGAATTACAAAGGAGATTTCGAAGGAACTCCGGTTTTCATCGGTACGAGCAATCCCGATTTTCACGTTCCCGTGGAAAGGGTATTTGCTACGGAAAAAATTCTCAAAGAAATGAATGCCGATGTTACGCTGAAAGTCTATGAAAACTTCGGACATTCTATCAACCAGGATGAGATTGATTGGGCCAATAAAATTATTTTCAAATGAAAATAACCCGAATTTACAGCGATGCAAATGGAGATTCTCATTTTGAAGAATTGGAAATTGAATTATCTGACAATGGAGAAATTGGCTTTTTATCAGAACAATTTGAGGTAAGCCAACTTCAGTTTCGGAAAGTTTCGGCAGATTACGATTGTGATTTTCATGTTGCGCCACAAAAACAATACATCGTTTTGCTGGATGGCGGGATTGAAATTGAAACTTCATTGGGCGAAATCAAACAATTCCAAACAGGCGAAATTTTATTGGTAGAGGATACGACCGGAAAAGGGCATAAAACCAAAAACTTGGAAAGGAAAGAGCGTACTTCATTATTTATTCACCTTTAATTAGAATTTCATACCTTAACATAAAACCAAAATCATGGACACACACGAATATTCCAACGGAGAAATTACCATCTTGTGGAAACCTGAACTTTGTACCCATTCCGGGATTTGTGTAAAGACTTTGCCTCAAGTATATAATCCGAAAGAACGGCCTTGGGTGAAACCCGAAAATGCAACTACTGAAGAATTAATCAATCAGGTGGCAAAGTTTCCCTCCGGTGCATTGAGCATATAGTTTCGCTACAGGCCCACTGCAAATGAAAAAGGATTATTATTACTAATCGTTTTCGGACTGATTTAGTCGGTGGGCTTTACGACAAGCGAAAATTTTACGACCCGAAACATCGGTTTGATCATGCTAAAACAGGCGTCAAAAAACTTGTTGAACAGAATCTAATCAACATATCCCATTGCGAATCATATTCAATGGAGGGTTTGAGAATAAACTCTGAAACTTGAAACGCTGCGAACCAGCCGCCTTAATACTTTTTATACGTCACCCTGAGCTTGTCGAAGGGCAATGCCTGTCCGCCATAGGAGGATCGAAGGGCGGATCCTGAGCTTACCAAAGGGCAACACCCAACCCCATTTAATCTATAAACACTATCTTTCGCAGAATGTTTAGTGATTTTTACGCAGTTTTTGGTGCCGATAAGATTGATTTATCGGACTTAGCCTCCCTTGAAAATGATTCCGCCAACCTCATTGTATATGCCATCCCGGTGATGGCCTTTTTAACGATGCTTGAAATTTGGTATTCCTGGAAAGAAGGAAAAAAAAGTTACAATACCACCGAAGCTTTGGGCTCTTTGTTTGTAGGATTGGGCAATGTGGCCATCAACCTTTTCTTCAAAGCAGGGCTTATTTTTGGGGCGGTTTATTTGTATAATTTGGTCCCTTGGCGTTTGGAACTCAATTGGTGGACTTTGATTCCTTGTCTTTTGCTCTATGATTTTTGCAGCTATTGGTCTCACCGCATCTCGCATTTTAACCGCTTCTTTTGGTCCACCCATGTGGTGCACCACTCAGCGGAAAGTTACAACCTGACGGTTTCATTCAGGCTCAGCTGGATCCAGCATTTCAAGATTTTATTTTTCCTTCCGCTCGCATTCGTAGGATTCCATCCGGTCATTTTCTTTATCGCCAACCAGATTTCGGTTTTATTTCAGTTCTGGCAGCATACCGATCACGTTCCCAAACTC
>JAEZDQ010000176.1 GCA_023433225.1 Bacteroidota bacterium
GGATTCTCCTATTTCTTTTCTAAATTCCATTTTTATTTTTTAAATATACATCCAATGGTTCTACCGTTTGGGTCTCATTGGCATTTACCCCAGATCCCGTTAATACTTTCTGTATGGTTAGAAAGAGTATTTTCAAATCTAATAAAAAAGAAAT
The DNA here is from genome assembly GCA_023433225.1 of Bacteroidota bacterium. Taxonomy (GTDB): domain Bacteria; phylum Bacteroidota; class Bacteroidia; order Flavobacteriales; family Weeksellaceae; genus Moheibacter. The sequence goes on from JAEZDQ010000176.1 coordinate 155, forward strand.
ATTATGGACATAGTAAATGTCCAATTCAAATTTCTCTTCCCAGCTAATTGCATTACGCCCATTTACCTGAGCCCATCCTGAAATTCCTGGTTTTACGCTATGCCTGATATTTTGTCTTTCTGTATACAAAGGTAAGTAGCGCATTTCGAGAGGCCTTGGCCCAATAAAAGATAGCTCACCTTTTAAAACATTGATTAACTGAGGCAATTCGTCCAAAGATGTTTTTCTTAAGAATGACCCGAAAGGGGTGATGCGTTCTGAATTTGGTAAAAGAATGCCAGTGGCATCCCGTTTATCATTCATGGTTTTGAATTTAATCAGGTTAAAAGGTTTTCTCCTTAAACCGGGCCTTTGGTGAATAAAAAATACTTTTCCGACTGAACTAAATTTCAGCATAATTGCTATGGTAATAAATACCGGGAGCAATAAAATCAATAATACAAGTGCCAATACGCGGTCGATAAAATATTTAAAACGGGGGTAGTTCATCAATTGTATTTTTCTAAAATGTGTTTGAGTCCCTTGTTGACGGGTAATTGCCATAAGATCTTGCACCAATTGTGGTTTCCTTCCACAAAATCAGGGCCTTCTGGTGTCAAAGCCACGTCCCAACCTACCCCTCTGTTTTCGGGTCTGTATAGAGCGATTTCGTTTGTGCTCTGCATGATTTCTTCCCACATCGGAATCTGGAAACCGACCAGTTCAATACCGGTCACCGGGTGGTGTGTAACCGCCTCTTTTGTAATGTCGCTGTAGACTCCTTTTCCGTTTATTCTTCCTGAATCCAAATCTATTGAACAAGCAATATTACCCGAGGCCAGATTGTCAACATGGTTATTGACACTAATTCGCATCCTAGCTCCCAATATATCTACCCCCCCAAAATTGTTAATCATGGTTATCATACGGACGGTATTCAAACCTGTTGGGGAAAGTGAGCTAAGTACTTGATGTTGCTGAATGAACTCCTCTGCTAAATCAAATCCCTTTGATTTCATATAGGCCGCTAATTGCTGAGGGGTGTATTCTGATGCTTTGACAATTTCTACATCCCAACCACACTGACCTAATGAATCTTTTACCACGACTTTTCCAGACTTGTTGTTGAGAACCGAAAGCGCATTGGGTCGATTTTGGTTAAGATCTTCGATTGTGCAGTAACCGTGTTTGATAAAAGGAAAATAAACTTCGTAGAATTTAATCTTGTTTTGCAAAATTTCACGTGTATTTTTGGGATTCATTTTCAAATCGAACTCGTACTTGTATCCGGTTCCTACCCATTTTCTACGTTCGTTTGCATCTTTTTCATCAAAACGGAATATGAAATAATCCATCAACCCTATATTGTAGCGAAAGGAAGAGGAGATGATGTCTATCCAAAGCGACCATGAAGTTTTCCCGGTTAGTTTTTTGACATACTCAAAAAAAGAATTGAATTTGGGCCAATCCAATTCTTTGAAATAATACAGGAGATATTTTACTCGATTCATATCGTTTTCGGTTATAATTTTAATATTTTTTTTAGAAGGTATTTAGATTGAATGGAGTGGAAACGAAATAAATTTGTAAAAGTATCTTGGGCATTTTGATAACTCCAATAAACGTGAGGAACGTTTGGTTTTAACCTTCCAAATTTCGTCTGAGATTTTTGAAAGTAGTTAAAATTATAATTAAATCTATGAAAATTATATTTAGCGTCTTCCTGTTTTTTTTCATTCCAATTTGAAAATCTGACAGATTTATTCTTCTGAAGCCTATTTAATAGATTTTCTATATTTTTTAAATTCATTCCATTAGCCCCCAGCCGTTCTTTACTGTCAATTATTTGATAACTATGAAACAAAACGATAACGGAAGGGTTAGGGTCATTTGATTTTAGTGCATAATTTATAGAATCTTCCAAATAATGTAATGCGGTTGTACTGGGTAAATTAATTATTTCCGATATAGTATAGCCTTTTCCGCCATTGAGCGTTGCTGAGATTAATTTGAACTTTAAATCTTTTAAAATCTCCAAAGTGTTCTGATCATATTTGTTCCAAGGAGGAACGAAGCAGTCAACCTTGTGTTTTAGTTTTTCTTCCAGAAAGTTTTTGCCCGTTTTTATTTTAAACAATTGTGATTCAAAATCCAGCCCTTGGAATTCACCTTTTCCCTTAGCATGTTGTTGGTGATTTAAACCATGTAATGCCGGGGTTACAATATCTGTTGTTATATACTTATGTAATAAATCAGCTTTGGCATCCCCTAATTCATTTTCTTCCCAAAAAGGTGTAATGGCAGTTAAACAGTTGACGCCAAACTTCTCAAACATTTTGAATAGTTTCAGTTCAATATCCGTATTACTGACCTCCGTATAATCATCGTATCTAAAATAAACATCAACCATTTTCATCCGATAATTTTATTTGGTTAAATCAAAATAGTTGAATCCAATTAAATCTTTAAATAATACACTATCTTGAATCAAGCTTTGTTCAATTTTCAGTTTGTCTTTTTCTGTTAGCTCAACCAAATTGGGTTTTTTATCTTGATTTGAATCGGGAGTTTTTAAGAGTATACTTTTAATTGTTTGCCGAATTAATTTACTTAGGGGGATTTGTAGAATAAAGTTATGGTATTTTTCATAATAACGATACCAACCAGCTTTGGTTACCTTTTGAGCTGTTATATTAACCTTATCAAGTGTTAGATTTTTATCATATTGAATATTTAAGAAGGTTGAAATTTCGGGCAAGGCTTTTTGATTTATAAGGTCTTCGAATTTAATAACCAATATATTTCTGCTTGGAAAATGGTTGAGATAATCTTTTAAGACTTTACCGTATTGTGTATTGGCAATTGCTCTTTCCAATTTTTGCCCAAAAGTAGTTTTTTTCCCGGAACTTCTCAATTGGCCATGTCTTAAGGAAGACAAGACTCTGTTGCTCGGATTTCTCACTAAAAATATTAATTTCATTTCCGGATTATGGTCAAATAGTGCTTTTGCAGTATATTCTGAGTTGTAAGGGAATCCGTAGGCTGTAGATGCTTCACCACGTAAATTTCCATTTTTTTCGAAAAGTGATTTATATAGTTTATAATTGGAAGAGTTATGATTTACCTCCAAAAAGTGCATCGGCTCTTTGGTGTCCGAGAAATCGATCTCTTGATGACGATCTAAATAATCAGCTAAAGAACTGGTACCACATTTTTGGAAACCGCATACCACAAAATGTATTTTGAAATTATCCATAAGGTTATTTATTTTTCCCGTAGATGAGATAGTATTAATGTTTTGCAACGAAGTTAAAGAATAAATCAGCAATTTGACTTAAACTCAACTGGTCTTTTAATTTTTTTGCATTCTGCCCCATTCGGAAACGTTCTTCCTCATGAGTTATCAGAAAATCAATTTTATTTGCTAATTCATCAATATCACCGTCTTTAACTAAAAGCCCATTTTCATTGTTTTTAATTACCTCACTTGGCCCTGCATTTATGTCGAAACTTACACAGGCCAAACCATTTGCCATAGCCTCTATCAACGCATTGGGAAAGCCCTCACTGCGTGAAGGCAGCACAAATATTTTAGATTTTTGAAATAACTTATCTATTTCTTTTACTGCCCCCAAAAACTCTACTTTACCCGTTAAATTCAAGTTTTTCACAAGAGCTTTGAGTTCATTTGTGTGTGGACCTTCGCTTCCGGCAATCCATAATTTCCAATCAGGTTGATTCAATTTAGCGAATGCTTTAATGAGACGGTCAAAACCCTTCACTTCATAGTGCCTTCCAGCCCCAAGGATTATATTCTCTTCTGGAATATTCTTATACTCAATTAGCGGACGTATAGGATTAGGAATAACCTGAATATTCTCATATTTTCCCAACATTCTAATTTTCTGATGTTTTGCTGCTTCTGTTTGTGCAATAATGCCTTTTGCGAGAGGATAAATTAACCTTCTCATTTTTTTAACCAAAAAAGGGAAGTTTTTGCCCGGACTGGACCGGTCTGAAATATAGACTGGGATTTTTAACCCAATGGTGGAAAGAATGGAAATAGGGTTAATATAATCACCGTAGGAAACTGCTACGTCAGGTTTTATTGATAATAAATGCTTCCTTAAGAAAAGGATTGCTTTAAAATAATATATGAAAGTCGGGTATTTTGAACGGGAGTAGGTAGGCAATATGATATTGACACTTTTATCTAATGAATAAAATACAGGGGTTTTGTACAAACAAATGATGCTAACCTCATGCCCCCTGCTTGCCATTTCATTGGCTAATACCGTAATGGCGTTTTGTAAGCCCCCATGGTAAAGTGAGGGGCATATAAAGCAAATTTTTTTCATTTTATTTTTAAATACTGCCTATAAATTTGAATCATGGAATTTAGCGAGTTAGAAATTTCAAACTCTTGTGCTTTTTGTAATGCTTTTACACCCATCGCTTTTCGTTTTTCCTCGTTTTGGTATAAATCCAGAATGTACGCTACGAACGCTTCTTGGTTGCCTTGTCCAAACATATATCCGTTTACTCCATGAACAATCATTTCTTTATGTCCACGATCATACGAAGCCACAATCGGAACTTTACAAAACATTTCTTCTGTTAAGCCCAGCCCAAGCCCTTCGTGTTTGCTTGCGGATATTCCAACGTCAGCCACAGCGCTTAAAACGTAAACATCATTTCTAAATCCAAGAAAATCAATATATTTCTCGACATTTAATTGTTTAGCCAAGGTTTTCATTTCATCCAATAATTCTCCTTTACCAGCAAATAAAATCTGTAAATTAGGAATGCTGTTTTGAAGGATTGGGGCTGAGCGAATTATAAATTCATGATTTTTTCTCGGTATGAACTCTGCAACATACAGCAGGACAAAATTTCCGGGATCGATTCCTAGCTCCAATCTCTTGGCTGTTTTTTGTTCGTGGTTCAAGGGTTTAAAGCGCGAAGAGTCAACGCCGATTCCTTTGATATAGTAAGCGTCTTTATGAAACCATTTTTGATTTACATAATCAAAATCTTCACGGTTGATGGTAATAATAGCATCTGTAAATATACTCAAAAAAAGCTCAGCAGGATAATAAGTAAACCACCTACTTATAGGTCCACCTTTGTAAAAATGAAATCCGTGTGCCGTATATAATACCTTTGTTCCCTTTTTCTTAGCCTTACGCGCCGCTAACCGGGTCAACATACTGGGTATTGGTGTGTGACAGTGAATTAAGCTATATTTTTCTCTGTCAATTATCTTTTTTAATTCTTTGTATGAGGAAAGCAATTCTTTTTTAAAAACACTCCGGGGAAATTTTAAATGGAATTCATTGGTCACATTTTTTAATTTTAGATTACCCCTGTTTTCAACAGCTATGTCCACTTGAACGCCGTTTTCGACCAGCCAGTTAATGTATGGTTGGTGAAATGTGGCTAAATGTATATCACTTGTAGCGACGTAAAGCACCTTCTCAGTTTGCATAATCTACTTTAAAAAATTCTTCATAGTCACAACTATAAATCTTTTTGATAATCTCAATGGTTTGACTCTGAATGCATGGAATTTTATTGTTTTTACTTGGGTCATGAATTACATTTCTTCGCGGAAGTTTGATTGATGACTTTTTAAGGTCACTAAGTTTTTTTTCAAGCGGTTCTAAGTTATCCACATAAAATATATTCTCTTTTTGAAGTTTATATTTTTCGCTTTTGATAAAATAACATTGGGGTCTAAATAATAGTTCGACTTCTTTCAAGTCTTGTTTTACTAACCAATTTTGCACAAAACTATCAAAATCTTGAAATCCGGACTGCTTATAAAATGCTGGGTTATGCACGCCGCCAGTTTCCGTTCCACCTTCAATCGCATATTTCCAAGCAGAATAAAGTCGGAGGATTGGGTCTCGAACTACCGTAAAAACATAAGAGTTATCCAATGTTTTCTGCCCTAAAAGGTCAATATATTCGTTCAGGGTATAGTGACCAATTCTTTGCCTATACAAGACCTCAGAAATTGAGGTTCCGGCAGCCTTAGGCACATGGATAAATATTATTTTGGTTTCTAACAGCTTTTTTTTCTTCAGGCTGAAATGAAGTTTTTTTGCAATCTTATTCCCTAATAATTTCCTGATAAGATGGTATATTTCAATGTTTAGTTGTGCCTTTTTCATCTAATTCAAGTTTTGAAATGTTTGAAGAAACCTTTGGGTTTCATCCATAGTGGGTTTCTTCCCTCTGTTATTTATAAAATAGACTGCTCCTGTAAACGGAATCATGATAGCTGTCAACAACCATTTCAAAAGATGTTTTATAACGGAGAGCATCATGGGAAGGGGAGCGTACCGGATTAAATTTATTTTCCTCATCAATCCATACCACCTTGTTTTTAGTATTTTTTTTGCCGTGACCGAATTAAATTCGGAATAATAATAAAGGACATCAGGCAGATTGGCATATTTCCGGCCTTTTAAATACCTAGTCAAGAAATCCATGTCCTGAGCGTATTTCAGTTTTTTATTGTATTTGATTTTTTTTGCGTCATCTAACCTTAACATACAGCTGCCGTGTACTACAGATAGTTCTTGTCCGATTTTAAATTTACGGGAATGAATTTTTTTGTCACCTCTTATCCGAAGAAGTTTTCCTTTTGAAGAGTCAAAAGAGCCTACTCCCGTGCCAACCAAATGAATATCTGGGTTGGATTCCATAAACAGCACTTGCTTTGTCAATTTATCGGGATGGTAAAAATCATCGGCATCTAATAATGCCAAGTATTTTCCTTCGGCCTTGTCCAAAGCCGCTTGTCTGGCAAAAGGCCGGCCTTTATTTTGTTCAAAATGGATGACCTCAAATCTTACATCGTTCAAACCGTCCAAAATTTCTTTTGTACGATCGGTTGAACCATCATTGACCATGTAACATTTCCAGTTGTGGTAAGTTTGGTTTACCAAGGAAGCTAGGGCCAATGGAAGGGTCTTTTCTCCGTTATAGACCGGTATCATGATGGCGACTTGGGGGTTATTTTCCATTTTCAATGAATTTACCTAATTCGTTTGTTGATAAAAAGATTACATCCGGATATAGTTTTTGCACCTCAGAAATGAGCCGGGTTAGTAATTTTAAATTATTGTTTCTGTTTTCAGGGTTTAATCCCCCCATGAAATTCAGGCGATGCATGGATATAACCGCAGGCTTTCCCCAATAAAATGCAATTTTGATTCTTTCTAAGGCGTTTTTTATCCACGGAAAATATGGCTTTTGGCTGGGTTCAAAAAACACATTCCGGGCCAAATAAATTTGTCCGTATTTGTTTTTGGAGCCCATAAAGTGAATTTTTGTGGAAAGATTACTTTCCTTTGGTAATAGTTGCACGATTTTCCCTTGAATGTATTTTACTCCAACTTCATAGAGCGTTTTCTCGATGGTTGCGGGCCATATATACCGTGGAGCAATAAAGGATTCGGAGGTATAGCCAAAGAATTCCCGAAATAAATTTGCAGCATCTTTGATAGATTCAATGGCAAAGGCTTCTTCGGCGGGATTTCTGGTTTGAAAAGAAGAAGAGAAATTCATTTTTGACCCTGAAAAATAATTTGTGGGATGGCCCCATACTTCGTTTTCAAAAGCCAACATAGTTTCTCTATGGCCTTCTTTCAGTACTTTTAACCATGCAGGCACGTGAATGTGTTCGCGGCCGTGTAGTTGGGGTATGAAAACACTCCTTTCAACTCCTTCTTGAATCAGATCAAATACTTTTAAGTTACCATTTATTCTTTGGTAGGTATCGGTAAATTTTTCATAATGGTATTCGTTAAAACCGGATGCTTTTATTTTAGAAAAATCCGGATTTGCCATAATCATATTTGCGGTAATTTTCAAAGGATTCCCTTTATGGTCTTGGAAAGCAGTCAAAACATCATACAAAGCTTCCATGTCTTCATTACTTTCAAGAGAATCCATGCTGTTGTAAGGGCAACGGTCCACCGGAATTTGACCGTTAAACAAATTATTGAAGCTATTTCTCGACGGCATACGGATGCTTCCCCAGTCATCTGATTCAATCACCAGAATTTTGGCTTTGCTTTTCCAGCCCAATAGGTTTTGGAGGTTGTAAGAAATTTTCTTTTGGATCAGGGGCATTGAAAGTTGGGCTTTTATTTAATTATGTCCTCAAAAGTATAATTGTATTTTTCAAATATAAATTTGTCCTTTTCATAAATCATCTTACGGCTTTCATCGTCATAAAATAAATGAAAAGGTTTTTTTTGGGTTGCCGTTTTTGATCGAGGTGGTTTGTTTGCTATTGCATTTTCGATTACTTCTTTTGAATCCGCATAGAATTCATAATTTTTCAATAATTGCTGTTTAAGGGTTTCATTTCGAAACATGACATCGATGAAATTATGCTCTTTATCATATGCTTTTAATTGATCTAAACTCTCGATGTTTTTTACATCCTTTTCAAAATTACGGGTATAGGTTCGTAGATAATTAAATGTCAAGAAACCCATTTTTTGATTTGCACCGCTTATTCCGTAAAAATCTCCTATTGCTTCCGGGTGTGTTTCAAATAGCATTTTTAAAAATCTTTGGAAATTCTCAGTAGAATTTTCGTCACTCATGATACTTTTCCAAACTTTTTTATATTTAAAGTGCAACCAAATCGTTTTTAATACATCGGTAGGTTTATAATATGAAATAATATCCGGTCTTTTGGTAATTCTGGCATGAAGACCTCCTCTTTCGGAACAGCAAAAAGCGAATAAAGATACATAATACTCAAAGGGGTTTCTAACGTTCCCTATTTTTGATTTTTGTTCAAACAATGCTTTATATTCATAATTCAAATCCGTGTATATATTGTGCTTTTTACCCACAGCGATGCTATTGGGGATTTGCTTGAGAATATATCTGGCGTAAGTAGAACCGGTTCTACCTAATTCTAAAAAAACATATTTGTCTCCAAAAATCATAGTTGAATTATTTTAAGTTAATATTTTGCGTGAAGGTTCTGAGTGACATAAATTCAATATCGGGCCATCTTTGCACTACCTGATTCAATAAATTCTTTAAATCATTGAGTCCTTTTTCCCTGTTTTGTTCCGATTTACCTCCCACAAAATTTACTCGGTGCGAACTTACGATTGCCGGTTTATTGTATTTAAAAGCAACTTCAATCTCATTTAAAGCACTTTTCACCCAATCTCTTTCATCTTTATTCGGTTCAAACATTACATTTCGGGTAATGTAGGTCTGGCCGTAGTTATTTTTTTGACCCATATAATGAAATCTTTTCCTTGAAGTTCCATTTAGTCTTGGCTCTTCCCTTGATCTTGCCATGTCGATGTAATTGATGCCATTATCTTTTAAATTTTGGTGCATAGCATCGTTATGAATAAGTGCAGAAGGTGTAAAGAAAATCGAACGATAGCCGAAGAGTTTTTCAAATAAGTTCAAGCCATCCCCTACAATTTGATTTAATTCTTCTAAATGATTATGTTCGTAAAAATCAAATGCTGCCATATAGCCTTTTCCTTCATTATTGTTCGGTTCGACTCCAATTGAATTAAAATCAAAGGCTTTTTTAACCATCTGGTCACCCTTCTTTAGGTAATTTAACCAAAAACGCACATTTAGATGTTCTCGTCCATGAAACTCCGGAACGAAAATCCCTTTGCTAATTCCCTCTCGCCATAATTCTATGGTATTTTCTCCATCCGGTTTTTTTTGAAGGGTTTCAAAGAAAGACTCATAGTGATACTCTGTGAATTCAACCTCCCGAATGGCTTGAAAGTTTGGATTGGCTACAACCGTCATTGGCGTAAATACCGCAGGATTTCCGTTTTTGTCTCCAACCGAATTTAAAGTTTCAAATAAAGCAGTAAGGTCTTGCGACATTGCTATATCGTCAAATTTATTGAAACGATTCTGAGCTACTTTGGGATTGAGTTTTTGCAATTCATCCAATGACTCTGAAGATGCGACACGAATAGTTCCATAATCATCTACGAGGAATAGCAAAATCTTTATATCGATTTTGATACCTCGGTAATTCAAAAGGAAATCCTTGATTGACTTAAACATGGTTTATTAATTTTGTAAATTCCCTTGCAACATTCTGGATATTATATTGGTCTAAATTATCTACGGACAACTGGTGCTTGTAATCTGCTCTTAAGAATTCCTCTATTATTGTTGGGTTGATTGCGTCTGATTTAATATTTAGAATAGGTCGGGAAGCAATCCTATAGTCAATGATTTTGCTGGGGGACTGAACTGACTCCGCATTATCAAAATTAACTAAAAAATCGGCTTTGCTGAGTTGTTTCATCAATTCTTCTCGGGGGATGTAGTCACTTACTTCTAATTTCCCTTTTAGTTTACTGATATAAGGCTTGACCAAATTGCTTTTGGTGTAGATAATAAACTTAAACTCCTGTTTGAGGGAAACCAAATAATCCAAAAAAGGTCTTGGGTCTCTGAATCCTTGTATAAAACTGCCCGCATATACAAAAGTGGGAATCGGATTGGGGATATAGGTTTCATTTACACCTGAAAGGTCAAACCCTTGTGGGATTATATGAATCTTGGACCGAAATTCCGGAAAGTAACCTTTTCTGGCTTCTTCCATGGGGATGGTTATTTTATCGGCTTTTCTAAAGGCCCATTTTTCTACGTATTTAAAATAAAAAAACTTTCTAAAAGAGTCGGCGGTGTCTCCATAATAAGGATCCCCACAGTCGGCAATCCATGTCTTGGCCACTCTTTTCCAGTCGGAAGCCGCTAAGCCCCAATGAATGGGATAGGGCACTGCTATACTTATAATGGCATCATAAAAGCCAAATTCTTTTTGAATGTAACTTTTGACCCGACCAAGGATTTGGATATCCGGGTATTCAATCGCTAGTTGGAGTATTCTTTTGGTTGCTCTTTTTAATTTTGAAACCAAAGAATTTCCTGAAATATTGACTTTCTTCCAGGTAAGGTCTTTCAAATATCCGAATTCAATTTTATGATCGACAGCGAATTGAATATGCTTAGGGTCTCGAAAGGTCACTACTTTGACATTGTGACCTTGCCTGGAAAGCTCTTTCGCCAATTCCGTAGCCCTGAATGAGCGGGGACTGACGATGGGGTAAAAACTTCTTGTAAGAATGAGTATTTTCAAAATTAATTGATAAAGAGTGAAACAATGGGGTTGTTAATGAAATGATGGATACTAAAAGTATACATACCAATGATTCTAAAATTATAAATTACGTAAAATAAAACCAACGGTAACAAGATAAATAATAATTTATCGAAAGTGTATCTGGTGTTGTTTTGTACAAAACACAAAAAAGTCCCGTACAATAAAAAATCACTTATATTTAAATACCGTACCCCTGAAGGCATTTGGCTCATAAAGTTGGAAATGATCCCCAAAAAAAGCGTAAATCCAAATAGATAATATAAGTTAATAGATTTTAAACGCTCCCTATTCAGATATAGGACTACAATAAAGAACAAAACCATTAAAGTACGGATATATTTTGAAACGACATTGAAAATAGTGTTTCTCATCGCTCTCTGATTCACTACTTCCACATAGGCTTCGGAAGTGTAGGCTGTCAATTTCCCTTGCAGAAAACCGGGGGAATAGTTGGTCACCAAATTCCGGACGGATTCTAGGTTTAATTCAGCAAAAAAGAAAGTAAATAAAAAGCCGATAAATAAGGTTTGGATCGGGATTTTTTTAATGAACCTGAAGAATAAGACCATTGCGACAGGGAGGAGCAATCCAATGTGGGTCAGAACCGCCAAAAGCAGAAAATATACACCTTTGTTCTTTTTCAGAATCAGGAAGTTGTAAGCACCAAATATGAAAATATGCGCGGCGCACCAAAAGCGGAATCCGTTTAGATTCCATATTCCAATGGTCACGAAAAAAAGCAACAATATAAAAATTGTCTGAATTTTGATTCTTCCCTTGAATTGATCCAAAAAAAACCAAATGTTGCGCGAATAAAAATATCCGAAAATAATTCCATAAGCCAGTAACAGTACTTTGTAATTGTTCGAAATTTGACTCAATAAATAAGACACCAAAGGCTCCACCACGTCCAAAGTAGATGATCCTTGTGAATATAAAGAAAGAATGAAGTCGGTAATTTTATAATTTTCACCCCCATATTCTTCAAACCTACCTATATAGCCCCATATGTCTGAGCTTTCATTTGGAGGGACGAAATGGTAGGCATAAAATGCAATAAACGCCCAAACAATATTTTTAGCCCAAACTTGTTTGTAATTTTGAAAAGCAAAGCCAAGGGAAAATATCGGTGAAATTAAAAAGCTGAGATAGGCAAAGGCAATATTTGATTTGTTTGTAAATTTCATTTTGACTTATCTATTATTTCTCAACTGAATGTTTTTTCAATGCTTTATTGATTAATTTTTTCATGACCAAGGAAAAGAAATTTCTTTTATTATTAAAAATGTAGATTAAACTAAGGTGGAGGTTAATTCTCATCCTTAGAAAAAACTTTTCTTTTCCAGAATATAAATTCAATAATTCATGTTTTTGATATTGCATTTTTGAAATGCTAAATCTAGAGTACAATTTTTTGGTTTGTTGAATGGAATCGTTAGAAACTCTATACTTTGCGCCAATCGTATTTAAATAGTGTAATTTAATCCCAGAAGCAGTTACTCGCATCCACATAGGGGTATCTTCCCAAAAGGGATACTTCTCATTATAATAACCAACGTTATTAATAATCAATCGATGAAACATAACCGTTGCAGCGTAGATTGGTCCTGATCTGAGTAGGATTTCGTTTTGTTCGGCCGCCGTTATTTCTAAATTATTTATTTTTAAATCGTTCGGATCAATCGTATTTCTCACTATTCCATTTTCATTGAACTTAATTACGTTCGAATGTAGGAAAAATATATTTTCTTTGGAGGAGTTTATATAATTCACATACTCCGTAATAATTTCTGGCATAAGCAAATCATCACCTGCAATTATTTTTATCCAATCCCCAGTTGAGTTTTTTATTCCATTATTTAAATTTGGCGCAATTCCGGAATTTATTTCCGTTTCTACAAATTTAGATTTTTTAAAATTTGATTGATTGGTTTTTAGCCAGTCTTCACATATTTCTTTTGTATTGTCAGTAGAACAATCATCGCTAATTACCAATTCTAAATTTTGGTAAGATTGAGCTTTACAGCTCTCTAATGTTTCAATTATATATTTTGAAGAATTATAGGTGATTACTACAATGCTTACCAAGGGTTTATCTACGCTCACAATCGTTTGTCTTTTATGTATTTAAATAATGACTTAAAACTTCCTAGTTCCATAATCTTCATTATTTCTTTTAGGGCACGGAAACTTAGAAATATGGCTAAGCATGAAACCAAGATTCCAGACCATAAATTGTTGAAATTGTGGATTATAATAAATGCCAATGAGAAAATACCGACCATGCTTATAATAGATTTACTGACGGAACTTGTCCAAAAAAACCCATTTTCTATTTTTAAAAAGAGAAACAAATAACCCACATGTAAAATATATAAAACAAAAAACGCAATTCCAGTACCCTCTAGTCCGTAAAAGTGAAGGCCTATATATGTTGCAGAAAGTAAAATTGACTGGGATAAAATTTGAATCCCTAAAAATTTTTTACCTTTAGCTCTCGCAACAAACAGATAACCCATGGGCCATGAAATTGTTTGTAAAAAGACCCCTAAGATCATCCATTGTAGAATAGGATAAGCCGCCATAAATTCTCCAGAATAAAAGAGTTTAATGGCAATCGGAGCAAAAGCTAAGGTAAACATTAACCCTGGGGCGGCTAATATCATCCCCACTTGGATTTGCTCATTAATTAATTGAATTTCTTTTGGCGAATCAAAAGCTTCGCTAGCCAATCTTGGGTAAAAATCTTTTCCCATCGCTTGTAGAACAATTCCTATATATAAGACGCTAATGGCTGTGGCAGCTTGATAAATTCCTGCATCAGCTATTCCTAAGTCTCTAATAATAATAGCTCTGATTAAAAACGCGGCCAATGCAGTGACCAAGCCCCCTCCCATAAATGAAAGACCCAACTTTATCATTTCACGGGATTCCTCATAAGTATTTCGCCAAGAAAGGTAATAGCGTTTAAACTTTATTTTTCTTGCATAATAAAAAGAGACGACGTACTGTCCTATAGTTAGGACTATTAAAAAATAGGTAATACCGTCAAAGTTGAAAAAATATAAGATGGGGATACTGGCTGCGGTACCAATAATAGTTGATATTATTGACATCATTGCTAGATCCTTAATTCTACGCATCCCTTGTATCAATGCTCCTTGCCCGCCCTTAATTAAATTAAAAAAAACAGCAATTGATAATAACCGTATTTCGAAAACATATTCTTTTGAGTCAAATGTAAATTGTGAAATAGGTTCCGCCAAAACAATCGTTGAGATGAAACCTAATAATCCCGTCAATAAAACGGTTCGCCGGAGTGTGACGATCGCCGTGGACACACTTTTTGTATCTCCATTCTTATTTGCTTGTGCTATTTCTCTTACGGCAGAATTATTTAATACAAGACTTGCAACATTTTGCAAAAGAGTCATAGCTGATTGAAATGCGCCAATTAATCCAGTACCGGTTGGTCCGAGAATTACGGCAATTGCTTTTGCCCTAATTATATTGATTAGTATGGAAACTATTGATGAAGCACCAATAATCGAGGTGGATTTTAGTATATCTTTTTTTGAATTCAAGTTAAGTGATTAAATGTTTTCCAAGTGGATAGGTCAATGGGTAGTGTTTTTAAATAATCATATTCCTTTTCAAAAATCGGCACTAAAAAAGGTTCGACATCTGCCCTTGAAATACTTTGAAAAATAGGTGAGGAAACTCTTTTTGTTCGAGGGTCGCCACTCAGCATTATTCTTTTCTCATACTTGATGCGCTTTCTAATCCTCCTCATTAATGATTTTTTAGTTTTGGTCTCCATTTCACTTTTGGTCTTGTTATCCTGTAAAGGAGTAATTTCCTTTAAAGAAATTCCCAAGAAGTCTTCGAGTTTTTGTCTTTCTATTTCCCAACTCTTAAATACAGTTTCGAATGTTAAGAAAAGAACACTACTTTGATTGACAGAATTTAGTAATCTTTGGATTTGGGGAGAATAAGAACTGAACTCAATATAGTTTTTGTAATTTCCAGAGAAGTGATTTTTATAGTTAAATTTTATATTGTGTTCTTTTAAAATTTCCTGTTTAAAATCTTTATTAATTAAACCTTTGCTAGACAACCAATTGAAATGAGAAATCAGTCTGTCAATAGGATCCCTTACAATAATTATAAACTTTGCGTTAGGAGTGTCTTTTATAATTCTGTCAATAGCTTGTTGTGAAACCAAGTAAGATGTAGATGCATCAATTATAAATTGCTCATTTACTCCCTGATATTCTTTCTTAAAAAAATCAAACCGATTTTTGTATTTATTATTCCAAGTATAAGTATGGGGCTCTTTAAAGTCTTTTTTACACACCTCATTGCTCTTTATCAGCATATTATTCAAAGATGTGGTGCCGCTTTTAGCAAATCCGGGAATTATTAAATTAGGCTTTCTCATTTAAAATATTTACAACTTCGTAGATTTCTTCTTCCCCCATTCCTACCCATAAAGGAATACTTAGCATAGTGTTTGCCAATTCCTCGGCGATAGGAAAATCACCTTTTTTGTAACCCAGATGTTTATATGCTTTTTGAAGATGTGGTGGGATAGGGTAGTGAATTAGCGTGCCTATTCCATTGTCATTTAATACCTTTTGAATTTCATTTCTCTTATTTGTTCGAATTACATATAGGTGATATGCATGTGTAGCCTTATTTGCCTTCTGTGGTAGTATGAGATTTGAATTCAATAATAACTCATTATATTTTTCTGCAATTTTTATTCTCTCCTCAGTCCATTGGTTTAGGTATTTTAATTTCACATCTAAAAGTGCCGCCTGTAATTCGTCTAATCTACAGTTGAATCCGATAATGTCATTATGGTATTTTTGTTTACTGCCGTAGTTGCGTAATGATTGTATTTTTTCTGCAATATTCTCATCATTTGTAGTCACAGCCCCTGCGTCCCCTAATGCCCCTAAATTTTTTCCCGGATAAAAGCTTACTCCATTTGCGTGACCAAAACTTCCGGTTATTTTTCCATTATAGCGTGCACCATGTGACTGGGCATTGTCCTCGACTACATATAAATTATACTGTTGAGCAATATTCATAATCTCATCCATTTCACAAGCTTGACCATATAAATGAACGGGCATTATCGCTTTGGTCTTGCTTGTGATTTTGGTTTTTATCAATTCAGGATTGATATTATAAGTTTCAATTCGTGGTTCTACAAAAATGGGAGTCGCACCCACTTGAGAGATTGCAATTACACTCGCTATGTAGGTATTAGACGGTACGATAACCTCATCTCCGTTTCCTATTCCCAATGCCTTTAACGCCAAAATCAAAGCATCTAAGCCGTTGCTTACTCCCACACAATGTTTAACATTATTAAAATTCGCATAATTTTCTTCAAAATCTTTGAGAGAATTGCCCATAATAAACCAATTGCTTTCATAAACTTTTAAAAAAGCTTTAACCATATCCTCTTTAATTGGAGAATGCATGGGTTCAAAATTCAAGAAAGAAATATTTTTAGTCATTTATTTTTTCTATTTTATTGTTCTCTACTTTCCAAATATTGTTATTAGCATCTTGAAATCTGCTGTTGCCTATATCTTTCATTTTAGATCCATCCTCATTCAGCCAGCCTACTATTTTGGCCGGGGAGCCTATAACTAATGCGCGTGAAGGCACACTTTTAGTTACCAATGCCCCGGCTCCGATCATTGCAAACTCTCCTATTTCAACACCCCCTAAAATGACACTCCCGGCCCCTAGTGATGCGTTGTTTTTTATGGTTGTTTTTTGGAAATCTTGTGGATATTGTTTGGAGCGAGGTGTTCCATCGTTTGTGAAAGTTACATTTGGCCCAATAAATACATTGTCTTCTATTCTTAGTCCATCCCATAATTGAACACCGGACTTTACAGTTACCTTATTTCCTATTATTACATCATTTTCAATAAATACATGGCAATTAATATTACAGTCATTACCAATAATCGCATTTTTCAAAATCACCACAAATTGCCAAATCTGGGTGCCTTCCCCTATGTGCACAGATTGAACGTCAGCTAAATTATGTATTGCGGGCATGTAAAAATTCTTTGTAGTTTCTTATATAATCACTTTCAGCGTAGGGATGTGAGGCTAAAACCAAGCATACGGCTCCACTGGAAAAGTTTATTTCCGCAGCCCATATACCCGGAGGGATGTGTAATCCAATGTTGGGTTTATTTAATAAAACAGTTTGGGTTTCCTTCCCATCGTCTATGACAACTTCAAAAGCTCCGCTAGCAGCCACTAAAAACTGATGGCATTCTTTGTGTGCATGCGCTCCTCTTGATTCCCCTCCGGGAATGTCGTATAAATAAAATATCCGCTGAACAGCGAACGGGATTGTTCTGTCATTCTCAACAACGCTGATATGCCCTAAACGGTCGCCTATCTTTGGGAGTTCGACTAACCCACAGTCCTTAATTTTATTTAGTTCCATAGTTGAATTCATTGAAATTACGAATATAATCTTCTTCATCGAAAAAATGACTCACCATATGAAGTGCCAATGCATTGGTAGAGTGGTTCTCTATGTGTCGCCAAGTTTGGGGCGGCAAATACAGTCCATAATAGGATCTATTTAATTGAAATCTTTGTTGGGTACCTTCTGGAGAGGTAATTACAACATCGAAAGAGCCTGACAGCGCGATAATTATTTCTTCTTGCTTTTTAAAGGCATGCCCTCCCCTGATTTGTCCTCCGGGAACATCATAAGTCCAAAATACTCTTTTAACTGTAAAGGGAATTTGATGCGGATTTTGTAAAAAAGTCAAATTGCCTCTTTCATCTTCGATTTTTGGAAGGTTAATGATTTTGACTAAAGAAGAATTCATTTCTTTAAATTTTGGAGGTAAGTGTAATAATTCCCCTTTAAACCTTGGATATTCCGGTTTAGTTCGGTTTTGGATATCCAATTTTTATTCAATGCAATCTCCTCCAAACAAGAAATTTTCAAGCCCTGCCTTTTTTCAATTGCATGTACAAATTGTGTAGCTTCACTAAGGGCTTCGTGTGTTCCTGTATCCAGCCATGCGTAACCACGACCCAAAAGCTCAATGGAGAGTTGTTCTCTTTGCAGGTAAACTTGGTTAACGGAAGTGATTTCCAATTCGCCACGGTTGGATGGTTTTACGTTTTTTGCAATATCCACAACAGAGTTGGGGTAAAAATAAAGTCCTACTACCGCATAATTGGATTTGGGTTGCTCCGGTTTTTCTTCAATGCTTACCACATTTCTTTGCTCATCAAACTCTGCTACACCATATCGTTCCGGATCGACTACATAATACCCAAATACTGTTGCTTTGTTTTCTTGTACTGCATTGGAAACGGCTTTTTCCAAAATCTTAGGAAAGCCCTGGCCATAAAATAAATTATCCCCCAGTACCAGACATACATCATCTGTTCCAATGAATTCTTCCCCAATGATAAAGGCTTGTGCCAACCCGTCAGGTGAAGGTTGTTCCGCATAACTCAACTTGATCCCAAATTGACTCCCGTCGCCTAATAATTTTTGAAATAAAGGCAAATCGGTCGGGGTAGAAATGACCAATATATCTCTAATATCAGCCAGCATCAAAGTTGATAATGGGTAAAAAATCATCGGTTTATCATGTACCGGTAAAAGTTGCTTGGATATAACTTGTGTAAGGGGATGCAAACGGGTTCCTGATCCACCTGCAAGGATAATTCCTTTCATAATCTAAGAATATTGGTTTTCATAATAATGCTGGTATTCACCACTGGTTACATTTTTCAACCATTCTTGATTTTCTAAATACCAGTCTATTGTTTCAGATAAGCCCTCTTCAAATGTCACTCTAGGTTTCCAACCTAATTCTTTGCTGATTTTTGAAGCATCTATTGCATAGCGTAAATCATGTCCCGGTCGATCTTTAACAAACGTAATTAGTTTCTCGGAAGTACCCGGTTCTCTTCCAAGTTTTATATCCATTTGCCTGCACAATTCTTTGACCAAATCAATGTTTTGCCATTCGTTGAAGCCTCCGATATTATAGGTTTCTCCATTTTCGGCTTGGTGAAAAACCAAATCGATGGCATTGGCATGGTCAATCACATACAACCAATCCCGGGTATATTTTCCATCTCCATATATAGGAAGCGGTTTATTATTCATAATATTATGAATACAAAGTGGAATCAATTTTTCGGGAAAATGATTGGGGCCATAATTGTTTGAACAATTTGTAATCACTATCGGCAATCCATAAGTATCTGCATAAGCTCTTATAAAGTGGTCGGAGGAAGCCTTGGATGCAGAATAAGGCGAATGGGGGTCGTATCTAGTGTTTTCGGTAAAAAAACCGGTTTCTCCTAAAGTTCCATAGACTTCATCTGTAGAAACGTGGTGAAAACGTTTGCCTTCATAATTCCCATTCCATGTCTTTTTTGCCGCATTTAATAAATTTACCGTTCCCAAAACATTGGTTTTTACAAACTCCATAGGGGAGTTGATTGAACGGTCAACATGTGATTCCGCCGCTAAATGGATAATGCCGTCCGGCCGATATTTGTCAAATATTTCCGGAATTAATTTCTCATCCGTAATATCGGCTTTTATGAAAGTATAGTTGGGTTTTGCTTCTATATCCTTTAGATTTTCCAGGTTACCCGCATAGGTCAGGTCATCTAAATTGACAATGTGGTAATCCGGATAATTATTAATAAACCGACGTACGACATGTGAACCTATAAACCCCGCACCCCCTGTAATGATAATAGACTTCATTTTACTATTTTTTTATCCCACAATCATTCCCGCGGCTACTGTTTCATGGGTTGCATCGTCCACCAAAATAACACTTCCGGTAATACGGTTTTCTCTATACGGGTCGATCATCAAGGGCTTGGTGGTGCGGATGGTTACCCTTCCTATATCATTCATGTTAAACTCTATGTTTTCTGAGTTTCTCTCCAAGGTATTGATGTCAATTTTATAAATCACCTCTTTGATGAGTGCCTTTTGTTCATTGTTGGCGTGCATGATGGTATATTTCGCCCGAGGCTGCGGGGCTTTGTTGTGGAGCCAACATATCATCACATCAAACTCTTGGGCCGGTTCAGGCTGGTTGTTGCTTCTTACAATCATGTCGCCGCGGCTTATATCAATATCGTCTTCCAACTGGATGCTGACGGACATGGGCGAAAAGGCTTCTTCCAATGATCCGTCAAAGGTGTCAATCGATTTGATTTTAGAGGTAAAGCCGGAAGGCAATACCGTCACTTCATCACCTTTGCGGAAAGTTCCGCTGGCAATCCGACCGGCATAGCCCCGGTAATCAATGAATCCTTCGCGCTGGGGACGAATCACGGTTTGCACCGGAAAACGGGCATCGATTTTATTGGTGTCACTGCCGATGTAAAGATTTTCGAGTGTATGTAACAAGGGGGCTCCTTGGTACCAAGGCATGTTTTCCGAGCGGTTTACGACATTGTCGCCTTTTAAGGCACTGATGGGAATAAACTGTATATCCTTCACGGCGAGTTTGGAAGAAACATTTTCATAATCTTCCAGAATTTTGTTGTACACTTCTTCCGAATAATCCATGAGATCCATTTTGTTTACACAAACAATCAGGTGGGGGATTTGCAATAAGGAAGCAATATAAGAATGCCGCTTGGTCTGCTCAATTACACCGTGGCGGGCATCGATCAGAATGATGGACGCATTGGCCGTAGAGGCACCGGTTACCATATTCCGGGTGTACTGGATATGGCCGGGTGTATCGGCGATGATGAATTTTCTTTTGGGTGTCGTAAAATAACGGTAGGCCACGTCAATGGTAATGCCTTGTTCCCTTTCTTCTCTCAGTCCATCGGTAAACATCGCCAAGTCCACTGTTTCATGGCCTTTTCTGCGGCTGGTGTTTTCAACCGAAGCCAATTGGTCTTCGAATATGGATTTGGAGTCGTATAATAAACGGCCGATCAGTGTACTTTTGCCGTCGTCTACACTTCCTGCGGTTGAGAAACGCAATAATTGATTTTTATCTAAATTTTCTTCCATGTCTTTTTTTGTTGATTATAATTGGTTAACTATTATCCTTCGACAGACCCTTCGACAGGCTCAGGGTGACACTCAGGATAAATTTGGATTTTAAAAATACCCTTGTTTCTTTCGGTCTTCCATTGCGGTTTCCGAGCGCTTGTCATCGGCACGGTTTCCTCTTTCGGTCATTCTCATGGCAGACACTTCCTGCACAATTTTCTCCAAGGTATCTGCTTCGGATTCTATACCGCCGGTAATGGTGATGTCACCCAAAGTCCGGAAACGGATTTTTTTGGTAAAAATCTCATCCTGTTCGTCTAAAACCAAGAATTCGGAATTCGGAATCCAGGCTCCGTCTCTCCAGATTACTTCACGTTCGTGTGCAAAATAAAGGGATGGAATGTCTATATTTTCTCTTAAGATGTAGTTCCAAACGTCCATTTCGGTCCAGTTACTGATTGGGAAAGCCCGGAAGTGTTCTCCTTGGAAGCATTTTCCGTTTAAGAGGTTCCAGAGTTCAGGCCGTTGATTTTTTGGGTCCCACTGGCCGAATTCGTCCCGGTGGGAAAAGAATCGCTCTTTGGCTCTTGCCTTTTCTTCGTCTCTTCGCCCGCCACCGATGGCACAATCCACTTTGTTTTTCTCAATCGCATCTAATAATGTCGTTATCTGCAAAAAGTTTCGGGAAGCATTTTTCCCTTTTTCTTCGGCGACTCTTCCATCATCAATAGACTCCTGAACGGAACCCACTAAAAGCTGAACACCCAAGCTTTTGATTAAATCATCCCGGAATTGAATGGTTTCCGGAAAGTTATGTCCGGTATCCACATGCATCAATGCAAAAGGAACTTTTGCCGGATGAAATGCTTTTTGGGCCAAATGGGTAACCACGATGGAATCCTTCCCTCCCGAGAAAAGAATTACCGGATTTTGGAATTGCGCCCAAACTTCCCTGAGGATATAGATGGCTTCGGATTCAAGTTCGTCTAAATAATTCAAATAATACTTATTCATTCTTATGCGTTTTCGATTTTATTGGTTACAAAGGTAATTAGTTTTCTGACAGCATCTTCAATCGATTCATTTTCTGTGTCAATGATGATGTCGGGATTTTGAGGGGCTTCATAAGGTGCATCGATTCCCGTAAAGTTTTTGATTTCGCCTGCCCTTGCTTTTTTATAGAGCCCTTTTACGTCTCTCCGTTCACATTCGGCAAGGCTGGTATTTACAAAAATCTCCACAAAATCTTTTTCTCCGATGGTATTTTTGATGAGTTGCCTGTCTTTTACAAGCGGCGAAACAAAAGCGGCGATGGTTATGATTCCGGCATCGACAAAGAGTTTTGCCAGTTCCGCAATCCTTCTGAGGTTTTCGTGGCGGTCTTCTTCGGTAAAGCCCAACCCCTTGTTGATACCCGATCTGATGTTGTCCCCATCGAGTGAATAGGTTTTGAGTCCGAGGTTAAACAATTCCTGTTCCAAGGCATTTGCGATGGTTGATTTCCCGGAACCTGAAAGGCCTGTGAACCATAGCACCATGGAATGGTGATTGTATTTTCGGTTCCGGGATTCCCGGGAAACCGCGTAATTGTGAAATACGATGTTATTGCTCATTTTCTTGGGTTGTTTCTCGTTTGGGCAATCCAAAATTAATTCTGTACCAAGCCCTTTCGTGTAAATAATAAAGCAGCATTTTGGTTAAGACTTCTGCAAAACCTACTT
This sequence comes from Bacteroidota bacterium, assembly GCA_023433225.1. Classification (GTDB taxonomy): domain Bacteria; phylum Bacteroidota; class Bacteroidia; order Flavobacteriales; family Weeksellaceae; genus Moheibacter. The sequence goes on from JAEZDQ010000176.1 coordinate 23,109, forward strand.
TGAGGCCAATCAAGGGGTCACCGGAGATAATCCAAGCCAAGAACATGGTGTCCAAGGTTCCGACAAGCCGCCATGTAACGGTTTTGGCCAAATGTCTTTTCCGGCTTTCCAGTACCCGTCCGTCTTTGGACAGGTTTACCTTGAACCAGACTCTTTCATGTAAATAATACAGGAGCATTTTGGTCAAAACCTCGGCAAATCCAACTTTCACCCCAATCAAGGGATCACCGGAAATAATCCAAGCCAGGAACATGGTATCGATGGTGCCGACAATCCGCCAAGTGATGGCTTTGGCGATATGCCTTTTGTGGGAATTATCCTTCATGGGCTACTATAAAATAAGGGTTCAGCAAATTCTCTTTGTTGTAATTCAGTTCGGTATGGTTGTAAAAATCCTTCACGGTACAACCGGCAAATTTGGCTACCGCATGGGCGGCCGCGGTATCCCATTCCATGGTGGGGGCGATGCGGGGGTACACATGTGCGCTTCCTTCGGCTACCAGACATAGTTTGATGGAACTTCCTTTGCTGATTAATTCAATCTCACCGTGTTTGGTTTTACATTCTTCAATAAAGGCTTCCGTTTCCGGGGACATATGTGAGCGGGAGGCAACGATTGTATATACTTCCGGTAAGTTCTCGCCTGTTAACTTTCGGGCATTGTTCATCATTTCCCCTAATTCCGGAAGGCTTTGGTTTTCAGTAACTATATACTTGTAACTGCCGATTTTGGCTGCGCCAAAATAGAGGATATTCTTTGCCGGGAGGTAAACCACACCGAGGATGGGCAATCCTTTTTCGACCAGCGCAATGTTGACGGTAAATTCCCCATTCTTTTTGATGAATTCCTTGGTTCCGTCGATGGGGTCAATCAGCCAATATTTGTCCCAGTTTTTTCTTTCCTCAAAATCGATTTGTTTGTTTTCCTCACTGATGATTGGGAATGTATTGCTCAGGCGGTTACAAATTAGGGTATTGGAAGCTTTGTCCGCTTCTGTCAGGGGGCTTTTATCGTCTTTGAATTCTACTGAAAAATCCTGTTCGTAGATTTTCATGATGGCCTTCCCGGCTTCAATGGCGGCTTCAACAGCTGTTTGTAAAATGTTTGTCATATATAGGTTTAATTTGTTACGCCACAGAAATCCAATACCGTTTGGTTTTCTTTGAAATTCAAGGTTTTAAATTCAGTGTGTGCTACCAATAAAGCAATGATATCCGCTTTTTCAACTGCTTCTTGGTAATGTGTCAGTTTGAATACTTTGTGTTTATGCACATTGGGTTCCACAATGTACATATCCGCATCGCCCGAATCTTGTAATACCCGCTCCACGATATGGATGGCCGGAGACTCTCTCAAGTCGTCTATATTGGGTTTGAATGCAAGCCCCATCAAGGCAATGGCCGGTTGGCGGCCGTGTTTGAGTTCGAATTCCAAACGCGCGGTTTTGATTTTTTCGGCGCACCAAAAGGGTTTGTAATTGTTGGTCATCCTTGCTTGGGCAATCATACGGGATTCCATCGGGAAATCCGAGGTGATGAAATAAGGATCTACGGCGATACAATGCCCGCCTACGCCGCAACCGGGCTGGAGGATATTGACGCGGGGGTGTTTGTTGGCCAATAGGATGAGTTCCCAGACATTGATGCCCGCTTTGTCAGAAATCAAAGAAAGTTCATTTGCAAAAGCAATCTGAACGTCTCTGGAAGCGTTTTCGGTGAGTTTGCACATTTCGGCGGTACGTGCATTTGTAGGGTGGAGTTCTCCTTTGACAAATTTTTTGTAAAACGCACTCGCTTTTTCAGTAGAAACCTCATTTACTCCACCGATTACCCGATCGTTGTGGACGAGTTCGTACATGACATTGCCCGGCAATACGCGTTCCGGACAATAGGCGAGATAGATTTTGTCTTTTAATTCAGGGCGCCGTGCAAAAATCAAATCCTTCATCTTTTCGGTGGTTCCGACCGGTGAAGTGGATTCGATAATATAGAGGTCGCCTTCTTTCAATAAAGGGATGATTCCTTCCGTAGCGGCCTGGACATAAGAAATATCGGGCTCGAAATTGCCTTTGAAGGGCGTGGGCACCACAATTAAATAGGTGTCGGCCTGAACGGCTTTGGTATCTGCTTTTAAATAGCCATTTTGTACGGCTTGGGCTACGGCTTTGTCTAATTCCGGTTCTACAATATGGATTTTGCCGGCATTGATGGTATCTACCACATGTTGGGAAATGTCCACTCCATGGACGGGTATTTCATTTTGGGCAATCAAAGCGGAGGTCGGTAATCCGATGTATCCCAATCCTATGGTGACTACTTTTTGTGTCATAATGGTAAGCGTTTCATTTTTTATTCTTCGGTTTTGAGCTGAAGGCAAGAAGGTTTAGTCAATACAGTTTACGTTTAGGAGTTTTATTAGACAGGCCAAATTTAAGCGATTAATTGTGAATTCTTTAGGTTTTTGATAAATTCGACGATTCTTTCACAAGCTTTTCCATCTCCATAAGGATTGTGGAGCTCGCTCATTTTCCGGTATTTTTCTCGGTTATCCAATAAAGTTTGTGCTTCTGAAAAGATTTTCTCCTTATCGGTTCCGACCAAGATTACCGTCCCTGCATCGACTGCTTCGGGCCGTTCGGTCGTATCGCGCATCACCAATACGGGTTTTCCGAGGCTGGGTGCTTCTTCCTGAACGCCCCCGCTGTCGGTAATAATCAGGTAAGACCGGTTCATCAGCCAAACAAATGCCGGATAAGCCAGCGGGTCGATCAGGTGAATGTTGTTTACTTGAGAAAGGATTTCATAGACCGGTTTCTGGACATTCGGATTGAGGTGAACGGGATAAATGATTTGGACATCGGGATTCCGCAATGCGATTTCTTTTAAGGCATCACAAATCCGAATGAATCCGGCACCGTGGTTTTCGCGGCGGTGGCCTGTCACGAGAATCAGCTTTTTGGCGGGGTCCACTAAATTCCGGAGCGATTCGATTTCCGGGTTTTGGATATCCTTCACTTTTTCGCTGCTGTAAAGGAGGGCGTCGATGACGGTATTCCCTGTGATTTTGATATCTTCCGGTCGGATGTTTTCCTTTAAGAGGTTTTCAAAAGACTGGCGTGTAGGAGCAAAATGGTAGTCGGTCAGGCGTCCGGTGATTTGGCGGTTCATTTCCTCCGGAAAGGGAGACCATTTGTTGTGGGTTCTCAGTCCGGCTTCCACATGACAGACTTTTATTCCGGCATAGAAAGCGGCGAGTCCGGCGACCATGGAAGTCAGGGTATCGCCATGGACATAGACATAATCAGGCTTGAATTCCTCTAAGACCGGTTGGAGTCCGGAGATGATATCAGCGGTTAGGGTATTCAGGTTTTGGTTGGGTTTCATCAGGTCGAGGTCATAGTCGGGCCGGATTTCGAAAAAGTCCAGTACCTGGTCGAGCATTTCCCGGTGTTGTGCTGTTACGCAAACTTTGGTTTCAAAAGAATCTCTATGCTTTTGAAAGGCTTTCACCAAAGGTGCCATTTTGATGGCTTCCGGCCGGGTTCCAAAGATGATTAGGTTTTTTTTGTTCATGTCTTATTTTTGAGGTATTCCAATCCCGTAATATTGGAATCCATTTTCGTTCAAATAGGCAATTTCATAGATGTTTCGACCGTCAAACACGATTTTGTTTTTCAGTAATTTTCCCACTACTTCCCAGTTTGGCATTCTGAATTCCGGCCATTCGGTTACCAAAAGCAGGGCATCGGCGTTGAGGCAGGCATCGTAAGCGTCTCGGCAGTATGTGATTTTATCATGGAGATAAAAATCCTGAGCATGTTGCATGGCAACGGGGTCATAAGCTCTTACTTCGGCTCCCAGCTTTTTAAGCTCATTGATTATAATCAGGGAAGGCGCTTCGCGCATATCATCGGTATGAGGCTTGAAGCTCAGACCCCAGATTGCGAAGGTCATTCCGCGGAGATTCTTTCCAAAATGTTTTTTGATTTTTTCAATTATGATGTATTTCTGATCATCGTTTACATCTTCCACGGCTTGCAACACCCGGAGTTCATATCCATACTGGCGAGCGGTTTGGATGATGGCTTTCACGTCTTTAGGGAAGCAGGATCCGCCGTAGCCAACACCCGGGTAGATGAATTTGTTACCAATCCTCGGGTCGGAACCGATTCCTTTGCGTACCATATTTATATTGGCACCAACTTTTTCACAGAGATTGGCGATGTCGTTCATAAAGCTGATTTTAGTGGCCAACATCGCATTGGCTGTGTATTTGGTCATTTCAGCAGAAGGAATGTCCATGAAAACCATTCTTTCCCCACTCAACTGGAAAGGTTTGTATAGTCTGTGCATGAAATCCCTTGCACGGTTGTCCTCTGTTCCAATGACGATGCGATCGGGTTTGAGGAAGTCTTCAACGGCCGCCCCCTCTTTAAGGAACTCTGGGTTGGAGGCGACGGAAAACTCCAAATCCGAATGACGTACATCAAGGGCTTTTTGAATTTCGGATTTTACTAAGGCTCCGGTGCCAACCGGAACAGTACTCTTGGTAGCCACGACGAGGTAGTCGTTCATTTTTTCACCTATTTCCCGGGCTACTTCGAGGACATAGGTCAGATCAGCAGAGCCGTCTTCGCCGGGAGGTGTTCCTACTGCAATGAATACCACTTCGCTGCCCTGAATAGACTCTTCTAAATCGGTGGTAAAATGCAAGCGACCGTTTTTGTAATTCCGCTCTACAAGCTCTTCAAGTCCCGGTTCATAGATGGGGATGATGCCGTTTTCGAGTTTTTCTATCTTTTGCGCATCAATGTCCACACAAACAACCTGAATCCCGACATCAGCTAAACAAGTTCCCGAAACCAGTCCTACATAACCTGTGCCTACTACCGTGATTTTCATTTTTTTGTTTCGTTTTATTTAATTCTTTTTATACTTCCTTCGACCCTTCGACCCTTCGACAGGCTCAGGGTGACGCGCCTCGGGCTCAGGGTGACGAGTCTCATAATTTTAAATCCGCTTTGTCGTTTAGGATTCCTTTCACGTCATAAATGATGGCGGTTTCCTTTTTGAGGGCATCAAAATCGAGCTCCCTGAATTCGTCGTGGGCCACACCCAAAATAATTGCGTCAAAAGCCTCACCCCCTTGCCCCCTCTCCGAAGGAGATGGGGAATTGAAGCAGTCCTCTATTTGTTGGCTGCTTTTGATTCCATATTCGTGCATGACTTCTTCGGGGTTTGCCCAAGGGTCGTAGGTGGTTACTTTTACCGAATAGCTTTCCAATGCTTCGATGACATCTACTATTTTGGTGTTGCGGACATCGGGGCAGTTCTCCTTGAAGGTTACGCCCAGCATCAGGATTTCTGCGCCGTTTACCTTGATGCCTTTCTTAATCATACATTTAATGACTTGGGAGGCTACGTATTCGCCCATCGAATCGTTGACCTTTCTACCCGCCAGAATGATTTCCGGGTGGTAGCCGTGTTCCTGGGCTTTCTGGGCTAAGTAATAGGGATCCACGCCGATACAGTGGCCACCTACCAAGCCGGGTTTGAACGGCAGGAAGTTCCATTTGGTGCCGGCCGCTTCGAGCACGGCTTGGGTATCGATGTCGAGGATATTGAATATTTTGGCCAATTCATTGACAAAGGCGATGTTGATGTCGCGCTGGGAATTTTCAATCACTTTGGCCGCTTCCGCGACCTTGATGGTCGGAGCCAAATGGGTGCCCGCCTTGATGACGGATTTGTACAATTCATTGACTTTTTCGCCTACTTCAGGTGTAGAGCCCGAAGTGACTTTGAGAATTTTTTCAACGGTGTGTTCCTTGTCGCCCGGATTGATTCTTTCCGGGGAATAGCCCGCAAAAAAATCTTGGTTGAACTTCAAACCTGAAACCCTTTCCACTACGGGGATACAATCTTCTTCGGTCGCACCGGGGTAAACCGTGGACTCGTATATGACGATATCGCCGGGGTTTATCACTTTGCCGACGGTTTCGCTGGCTTTGATGAGGGGGGTCAAATCGGGGCGGTTGTTTTTATCGACCGGTGTGGGGACGGTTACGACATAATAATTGCAGTCCCTGATTTCGTCCAATTGGTTGGTGATGTACAGGCCTTTGGGTTGATCGGGGTTATCGACGAGTACCGATTGCAGGATTTCGTCGTCCACTTCGAGGGTGGAATCGGTACCTGAACGGAGTTCATCAATACGGGTTTGGTTGATGTCGAAGCCGATGGTATTGTATCGGGAGGCGAATAACCTTGCCAAGGGCAATCCTACGTATCCCAGTCCGATGATGGCTATTTTGGTGTTCATATAATTAGATTCTTGTTATCGTTTGCAAATATAAGGGTTTCAGGCAAGCAGCAGGGTATCCTGAAGACTGTTGAAACCCAAGTTGGTTATAAATTTTCATAATACCATTTCACTGCTTCCTGCAATCCTTTTTCCATAGAGAATTCAGGTGAATAGCCGAGCAGTGTCCGGGCTTTGTCAATCGAAGCGAGTGAATGCGGAACATCCCCTTTGCGGTTGGGGCCGTAAATCACTTCCACTTCTTTTATTTTAGCGTCAAATTCAGCCAATTCTCTTTTCAGCAGCCTTACCAAATCGTTCAAAGTGGTACGCTCCCCAAAAGCTACGTTGTAAACCTGGTTGAGTGCGGATTCATTTTCACTGCTGATGCTGAGCAGGTTCATTTGAACCACATTGTCTATATAGGTAAAATCGCGTGAATATTCACCGTCCCCATTGATGGTGGGGGATTCGTATTTCATGAATTGCATTACGAACTTGGGGATGACGGCGGCATAGGCACCATTGGGATCCTGCCGACGGCCAAATACGTTGAAATACCGCAGGCCAATCGTATCCAAGCCGTAGGTACGTTTGAAATTATCCGCATACAATTCATTGACATATTTGGTAATCGCATAGGGGGAGAGGGGCTTTCCGATGACATCTTCTATTTTTGGAAGGCTTTCGGAATCGCCATAGGTTGAAGAACTCGCGGCATAGACAAAGCGTTTCACCCCGGCATCGCGGGAGGCGACGAGCATGTTCAAAAACCCCGAAACATTGACTGCATTAGAAGTCACCGGGTCTGCGATGGAGCGGGGAACCGAACCCAGTGCCGCCTGGTGGAGTACAAATTCCGCACCCGCCACTGCTTTTTCACAATCCGCAGGATTCCGGATATCGCCTACCAGAAGGGTAAATTTGGGGTGGTTGAGCAAATGCTGGATGTTGGAAGGCTTCCCCGTCGCAAAGTTGTCGAGGCAAACCACCTCATTGTCAAGCGCGAGAAGGGCGTCACAAAGGTTGGAGCCAATGAATCCGGCTCCGCCGGTAACTAAAATCTTTTTGCCCCGGACATGGTTAGTTTTCATTCAGTTTTGGTTTTGAGTCAGTCAATCAGCTAAATACCGGGCAAATTTACACCAATCTTTAGATATATTGTTAAAATCGTTTAATAATTTGGGTATTGGGGCAGGCAGAAAAGGAGGAAAACTGTCCGATTGGATTTAAAAGATTTACTGCGCCAATTACATTTGGCCAAAACAAAATCAATGGGATTCGAAGCCCATGTAAATATTTTGAATGAGGGTTGTACAATCAGATGTTCTGCAAATTTACAGATTATTCCTGTTTTGAATCAGGGGTGTTACCATTGGTTTTATTCTTCACTCCAAACCGTTCTTTTCACATAATCTGTATAGGAAAGGATGATTCTGACCAGTTTCTCGGAAACATTTGGCATGGAATAATCGGCTACTTGTCTGAAGTTTCGTTTTTCGCCTACTACTTGTCTTAATACCTGGACTAAACCTTGTAAAATCCTTTCCGGTGATAGACCGACCATCATTACTGAAGCTTCTTCCATGGCTTCCGGGCGCTCGTGTGCCTGACGGATGTTCAAAGCTCGGAAGTTCAAAATAGAGGATTCTTCGGAAATGGTTCCCGAGTCCGAAAGCACCGCATAGGAATGCATTTGCAGTGCATTATAGTCATGGAAACCAAGCGGTTTTAAAAATTGAATTTCAGGACGCATTTCTATCTGCATCTTATCAATCATATTTCGGGTACGGGGATGGGTTGAAACAATGATTGGATATTGATAATTTTTAGCGATGGCATTGAGCGAGTCCATCAGCCCTTTGAAATTCTTCTCTGAATTGATGTTTTCTTCTCTGTGTGATGAAATTACAAAATATTTTCCTTTTTCCAAGTTCAATTTGTTCAAAACATCGGAAGCTTGGATTTGGGGCAAATAATGGTGTAGCACCTCATACATAGGTGAACCGGTCTTGATGATTCTATCGGCGGGAAGCCCTTCTTTCAGTAAATATTCCCTGGCGATATCGGAATAGGTTAAATTGATATCCGCCGTATGGTCTACAATTTTGCGGTTGGTTTCTTCGGGAACCCTCTGGTCGAAGCAACGGTTTCCGGCTTCCATGTGGAAAATCGGGATTTTTCTTTTTTTGGCCGCAATGGCACACAAACAAGAATTGGTGTCACCCAGCACCAAAAACGCATCCGGTTTTTCTGATTCTAAAACCGGATCGATATTGATCAGGATTTGTCCTGCGGTGGTGGTGGCATTGTTCCCGGCGGCATTTAAAAAATGATCCGGTTTGCGGATCCCTAAATCTTCGAAAAAGACTTCGTTTAATTCGTAATCGTAGTTTTGGCCGGTGTGGACTATAGTATGTTCGATGGCTTCAGAAGCATCTAAGGCCGATAATACCCTTGATAAACGGATGATTTCGGGGCGGGTGCCGACGACGGTCATTACTTTTAGTTTGTTCATGGTTTTATTTTATAAGGCAAAAGTAAAAAGGTAAAAGGTAAATGTAGGGGATTTATTTAGCTATTTGCTATTAGCGGTCAGCCATCAGCTAACCTTAATAGTTATTGTTTTAATTTGTTAATTAAACTTGCCAGCATTTTCTTGATTTCAGAAATATTGGTTTGTAATTTTTTATAGTAATCTTCCCTTATATAGGACAATTCAAAAGACAAAAATACAAGATATTCAACTTCACTTGCAGATCCAAAAGAAATTTGCAAAAACCTTTTAAAATCTGCATCAGTTCCCCTTCCACAGCCTTCGCC
>JAEZDQ010000007.1 GCA_023433225.1 Bacteroidota bacterium
CTGGCCGATGATCATAAATGGGGTACCGTCGATTTTCCCCATGCCTCCAACCATGGCTTTGTCATCACCAAAACCTCTGTCGCCGTGCAGTTCCAGAAATGTATTGTCGGTGATGGAATAAATATAATCCAAAGAATAAGGCCTTGAAGGGTGGCGAGAAAGCTGAACTTTTTGCCAGGGCGTCAGGTTGGAATAAATCTTTTTCTTGGATTCTTCAATGGTAAATTCTATCTGTTTACAAGCTTGGTTTACGTCAACCCCGTTTTCTTCTCCTACAATCTTGCAGCTGTCCAACTGCTCCTGCAGCTCCTTGATGGGTTGTTCGAAATCTAAATATTCCATAGTCTCTTTTCTCTTTGAAGGACAAATATACTAAGTCTTGTTTTAATTTATGGGATTGGTCGAATTGATTTGATGAAACCACGCATTAAGCTTTGGGCAAAAACACTTCCGCCATCATGCAGCGTGCACTTCCGCCGCCCAAAGTTTCAATGGTATTGATGTCAACGGCAATAATCGGGTTGTATTTTTCAATGGTATCAATTTGGTATTTGGTCAATGAATCATAGGCCGTCTGTGACATTACCAGATATTTGGAATCACCCATTCCGCCTACCTGAAGCATATTTCCCGCGAATTTATGCATTTGGTCTTCCGTGATTTCAACGATTTCTTTACCGGAATTAATCAAAGTTTCCGCAACCAGTTTTCGTTCAGATTTATGGTCGATTGTATCGAGGCAAATCACTGCGTATTGATCTGCCACACACATCATCACATTGGTATGGTAGATTTGCTGACGTTGTCCGTTCACTGTTTGGTTAGCTTCGAAAAGGACTGGTGTATATTCGAAATCTTCACAGAACTCCATAAAAAGTTCTTCCTCGGTCCGTGGTGAAACCGCTGCATAAGCAATTTTAAGTTCACGGTCCAGAATGATGCTTCCGGTTCCTTCCAAAAAGATATCATCGTTTTCTGCATCGGTATAATCCATGATTTCTTCGGCTTCGAATCCTTTTTCTTCAAGGAGTTCCAATACATCGTCTTCCCGTCTTTCTTCCCGCCGGTTTTTGGCAAACATTGGATACAAAGCAATCATTTTATTTTCATGAAAAGAAATCCAGTTATTCGGGAAAATAGAGTCGGGGGTATGCGGTTTGGGCGTGTCTTTCAGTACAATGACATTTACGCCGTGTTCACGCAATTTGGTAACCATATTTCTAAATTCCGTGAGGGCTTTTTCCTGAATGGATTCGGCATTTTCGTCCGTTTGACTCTGGAAATAATTGTTGACGGCCGTTTCTTCGTTGAAACGGAAATCAATCGGTTCAATCATCAATATGGTGTTAGTGTATTGTTTCATTTTGAATTTAGAAGTCATATTTTAGTAATTTTATTTTGATGGGCTTCGACAAGCTCAGCCTGACGATATGATGTTTTTTTAATAAATAAATCATTCTCTAATCAACGGCATCGTCGAGCACCTTAAAAGTCCGCCCATTCGGGAAACATTTCGGTAAGGGATTTCCTCAACGGTCATTCCCCAAACTTCTCTCATGTGGTTATTCAGTCGTGTGAAATTCTTTTCCGAAACTACAATTTCAGGTGAAATGGAAAATACATTCGGGCACATCCAATACATTTCTTCTTGGGTTACTTCGAAAACATTGTCACGCCCGAAAAGGGAAATCAAAATATCATAGTGCATGGGATTCAGAAATCCGTCTTTATAAATGATAGCTTTGTTGAGGCCGACCGGCTGAAAAGTACAGTCCAGATGCAGGATTCCTTTGTACGGGTCAAAATCATTTTTGATTAGCTCCATATCGATTACCCATTTATTCGGAAATAAATCTTTAAAAAACTGTACAGCTTCGAAGTTGGTTCTCGCGGTTTTAAAGTTTTTATAATCGGCTTGTTTGTAGGTCCCGACAAACATAAATTCATTCCATAAAATCACATCGCCGCCTTCCACATCTACGGTTTCCGGGACATGAACCACTTTGTCTTTCGGAATGGAGCTGATGATTCTTTCATAGGCTTCCTGTTCATCGGCACGGTCAGGGATAATGTTGGCAATGATGAATTTGTCATCAATCGCCATTCCTACATCACGCGCAAAAACCTGGTTGCAATCTTCCAATACCCAAGGCCGGAAAACCTGAACTTGATGCTTTTTCAACACTTTTTCAAATTCGCCCATTTCATATGCGACATCCTCTTCTTTCGGATATTGATTGAGCTTTACGCTTTCATAAGATTTGGAATCGTATGTTTCTTCCAAAGTAGGTTCATTGCCCATGGAATCAGGGATTCCGAGGACAACGGCTTCTAATTTAGATGTTTCATTTTTTACGTTTAAAATCATAGTTAAAATGGAGGTTGGTTTTTGTGGATGTCGGAAAGTTTAATTCGACAAGCTAAGCAAGACGGTTAAATTGAATTAATATTTAATTAAACACCATCATCCACATTCGGCAATAAAATCATTTTTCGATTCCTAAAACTTTCAATCCGTTTAGGGTGGCGATGTTGGCGAGTTGTTCCACATCATAAAAATGGCAGGATTCCAGCATCACACGGAGTTCAGTCCATAAATCCCCGTCAGAGAAAGGTTTGTAAATATCGTTGATGTTGTCAGTCCCGAAGGCTACGCAAATTCCGGCCGGAACCATTTCGTCTACTGGTGTCATCGAGTTGTGACTGGGTGCAAGCCGTTCGGTGCGGTTGTGGTCGATCCAAGCGGTAGGGCAGGAGATGACGTGCATATCGGCTTCTTTGATTAAACCGTACAATTCCATTCTGTATTTTTTCGGATGTGCGGCAACCGAAATCGAATGAACTGCAGTTACTTTTCCTTGCATTCCGTGTTCGATGGTTTTTCTTGCCAATTGTTCGGTTTCTTTTTCTTCGTCCGTATTGAATTGATCCACATGGACGTGAACCAATTTCCCTTTGGATTTTGCCGTGCTTAACAAAATATCCAAATGCTCATCTTCGCGCCCGAAATCTTTGGCCGGCAAACCGCCGATGATATCCACGAAATCGACAGACAAATCAAACCATTGACGGGCTTTAGGGTCGATTACACCTTTCAAAACCTGATTGGCAAAACGGATTTCGATGTCTTTTCCGTAGTTGTCTTTCAGTCTTTGAGCAGCAATCATGCTTCGGTCTTCGATGACTTCATCGACATCAATAAAAGTTCCGACTGCCTGCGCTCCCTGTTCCAGAAAGTGGTTGATCGCGCGTTCCATTCTCGCATAAATATCGTCCACGCTCGAATTCCGTTTCATGTCGTCAACCAAATGCCATTTTTCTTTCAAATAAGAATTCGTAAATGAAAAGGTTTCTTTTGTGAGCGAATACGCACGATCTAAATGGGCGTGGGTATTTACCCATCCTCCTTTTTCTTTGATTCTTTCCAGTACCGCATCTTTGGGACTCATATTGTTTTGCATACGTTCGAAGTTTTCGCAAAAATAAGGAATTATACCGCAGCAGTCAAATCTTAAAAAATAATTATTCACCCATTTTGAAATGATTTCTATCTTTGTCCGAATAAAAATGAAAGAATGGATTCAAATACGATGTGGACAGTGGTAATTGCACTTTTACCGGGCGTTTTGGTCGCCGGGATTGCTTATTTATTGATTGAAAAATTTCTCCAAAATGATCGCTACCGGCGTGAAATAGAAGTGCGAAAAATCAATACTTCACAGATTGTCCCGCAACGTCTGGGTGCCTATGAACGCATGGCATTGTTTCTGGAAAGGATTAAACCCACCGGCTTGGCACGACGGATCTCACCTCAGTCCACCGCTAAAAATTACGAAACCCTCATCATCCAAACAGTCCAAGGTGAATGGGAACACAACCTCAGCCAACAAATTTATGTCAATCCCGATACTTGGAAGCTCATTTATTCCGCCAAAAACGCAACCCAAAACTTCATACGCCAATGTGCACATGAAGTAGGTGAAGAAGCTACTGCCGAACAATTACAGGAACACATTATCCGTAAATCTATTCAGGAAAACGCTCCTTCCAATGATGCCCTGCTCAAATTACAAGTGGACATCCAAGGGGATTTATAAGCCAATTCCATCAAAAAATTTAAGTTTTATATTTAGTTTAATCCTAAATTTATTCCTATGCTCCAAAATTAAATAATTACCACTAATTTTGTAAGATGGATAAATTAACAGGAACCGGCATTGCGCTTATCACGCCTTTCAACGAAAACAGAGAAATCGATTACCCCGCTTTGGAAAAACTGGTGGATCATACCGTTAACGGTGGTGTAGAATATTTGGTTTGCTTAGGCACAACCGCAGAAACACCCACGCTGAATGAAAAAGAAAAAGCCGAAATCCTTGCTGTCATAAAATCTGCCAACGCCGGCCGGTTGCCTTTGGTCGTCGGGATTGGTGGCAACAATACCGAAGAAGTAAAATCTGAATTTAATACAACGGATTTATCTGATTTTATAGCAGTTCTTTCAGCATCACCCGCTTACAACAGACCCAACCAAGAAGGAATCTACCAACATTACAAAGCACTTGCAGAAAACACTGACGTCCCGATTATTCTTTACAATGTTCCCAGCCGAACCGGATCCAACATCAATCCGGAAACGACTTTGCGATTGGCCCATGATTTCAAAAACATCATCGCCATCAAAGAAGCATCGCCCAATTTCCTCCAAAGTACAGAAATCCTGAAAGATAAGCCCAATGGGTTTGAAGTCATTTCCGGCGACGACGAATTCGGACTTCCGATGACCTTGGCCGGAGGTAAAGGTGTCATTGCAGTGATCGCGCAAGGGCTGCCCCAAGCATATACAAAAATGATCCGTTTGGGTTTAAACCGTCAAGTAGATGAGGCTTATCAAATCCATTACCAATTAATGGACATCATACGTGCCATTTACATCGAAGGAAACCCCAGTGGAATCAAATCTTTATTGGACCACCAAGGAATCTGTAAGTCCTTTACCAGATTGCCTTTGGTACCTGCATCTGAAGAGTTATCCCGAAAAATCAAATCATTACTGGAAAATATTAATTAAAATTTCAAATCATGATCAAGCAAAATATAATTGACGCATTGAACAACCAAGTCGAAGCTGAGGCCGCCGCTTCACAACTCTATCTGGCAATGGCTTCTTGGGCCGATGCCCGGGGGCTGGAGGGGATTTCGGAATTTCTTTTCTCGCATTCGGACGAAGAAAGGATGCACATGCTGAAACTCATTCGCTTCATCAACGAACGCGGTGGTAGTGCCATTATCCCATCTTTGCACATGCCGAGGCAAGATTTTACCAACCTCAATGAAATCTTCACCATGTTGCTGGAACACGAAGTGAAGGTCTCCGAAATGATCAACGACATCGTCGATTTAACTTTAAAAGAAAAAGATTACACCACCCATAATTTTTTACAATGGTATGTTTCCGAACAAATCGAAGAGGAACGTTTGGCGAGGATTATTTTGGACAAATTAAAACTCATCGGTGACGACAAAGGCGGTATGTACCTCTTTGACAGGGATATTTCAACCTTCAACCGCCCCGCATAGTTTTGGATTTCATTAACAAGTTGCCGCAAGCATTTGTAGTATGTTTGTGCAAATATTTTATACCTTTGCCAAATGTTTAAAAAAATAGGAATAATCGCGGTGGTTTTGCTCTTGGCCGTATCTTGTAACAAACGATACGAAGCGGCCATGAAGAGTACCGATAAGGATTTGATTTTACAAACCGCAAATGAATTTTTCGCAGAAGGTAAATGGCCTTTTGCGGTGGAATTATATACCAAAGTTGCTTCTTCGTTCTCCGGCACTGAAGAAGCTGCAAACATCCTGTATAATAGTGCCGAAGCAAATTTCCAAGATAAAAATTACCGTTTGGCTGCCCATCAGTTTAAGAATTTTTATGTCACCAATCCCGCAGACCCGAGAGCCGAAGACGCCGCTTTCAAATCCGCATACGCATATTACACCGATTCTCCAAAATACAATTTAGACCAAACCAGTACCTATAATGCGATGAATGAATTGCAATCCTTTATCAATGCTTTCCCGGAATCGCCAAAAGTAGAAGAAGCCAATGGCTATATCAATGAATTGCGTGAAAAGTTGGAGAAAAAGGCATTTGAAATCGCGAAAATTTACCATAAAACATTGAAATTTAAAGCGGCAGCACTTGCATTCGACAATATGTTGGATGATTATCCCGATACCAAATACCGCGAAGAAGCCATGATGTACTCATTGCGATCCAAATATGAATTGGCAGTGAATTACAGCCGGTTTGAAACCGCTGAGCTCAGGCTGCAAAATACGGTTACTCAGTATAAATTGTTGGTAAAAGCTTATCCAAACACGAAATTCAAAGAGGAAGCTGATAAACTCCTGAAAAAAACCGAAGAGGAAATAACCAAGCACAAGGAGTTGGCAATGAAAATTGAAAAAAACAAAAAGTCCGACCAATTATAAATCGAATATTAATAAATTATCAATATGAACTTCAAAGACATAGATGCTCCAACTTCTACTGAAACTTTCAACAGAGGGATCATTGAAGAAAAAACTGGAAATGTTTACCAATCCATCGTAATCATGGGTAAACGCGCGGAACAAATCAACCAAGAAATGAAAACCGAGTTGCTTCAGAAATTAGATGAATTTGCTTCTCACACAGATTCTTTGGAAGAAATTTTTGAAAACCGTGAACAAATCGAAGTTTCCAAGTTTTATGAAAGGCTTCCGAAATCGACCTCAATTGCCATCAAAGAATGGATGGACGGCGATATTTATTACCGGATTCCTGACGAAGAGGATTTGAAATAACATTGAAATGTCAATGCTTAACCGGAAGAAAATTTTATTGGTGGTAACCGCAGGGATTGCTGCCTATAAATCCGCATTTCTGGTTCGATTACTTATCAAAAAAGGAGCTGAGGTAAAAGTTATTTTGACGCCTGAAGCCCTTGAATTTGTCACCCCTCTTACCCTTTCAACCCTTTCCAAAAATCCCGTTGAATGGCAGTTTTCCGATGAAGAAGGGAATTGGAACAACCACGTGGACTTCGGTCTTTGGGCGGATTATATGGTCATCGCCCCGGCAACTGCACACAGCATATCTAAAATGGCGGACGGAGCCGCAGATAACCTCGCCTTGGCCACTTATCTTTCGGCAAAGTGCCCCGTATTCATTGCGCCCGCAATGGATTTGGACATGTATAAACATCCGACTACCAAAGAAAATTTGGTGGCATTACAAAGGTTCGGAAATATAATTATTCCAGCTGAAGACGGGGAATTGGCAAGCGGCCTTTCCGGTGAGGGTCGGATGGCCGAACCCGAAAACATCATTTCATTTCTGGAAAACCACATTCAAAAGTCATTGCCATTATTCGGCAAAAAACTATTGGTTTCTGCCGGCCCGACGTATGAAAAAATCGATCCGGTACGTTTCATCGGAAATTTTTCTTCCGGAAAAATGGGTATTGAAATTGCAAAAGTGGCTGCGTCAAACGGGGCCGAAGTAACCCTCGTCTGTGGTCCATCCAAAGAGCTAACGGAAGGTTTTAACATCCAACGCATTGACATTGTTTCGGCAGAAGAAATGAAAACCGAAATGGAAAATAATTTCAATGAATCGGATATCGTCATCATGTCGGCTGCAGTAGCGGATTACAAAGCCGTTACGCAAGCCAAAGAAAAAATCAAAAAAAATGAAGACGAATTAACAATTCGATTAACCAAAAACCCTGACATTTTAAAAGGCTTGGGCGAAAAGAAGAGCCATCAGATATTGGTTGGATTCGCATTGGAAACCCACAATGAACTGGAATTCGCCAAAGGAAAACTACAAAAGAAAAACCTGGATTTCGTGGTTTTAAACTCATTGAACGATGAAGAAGCCGGCTTCCAAAAAGACACCAATAAAATCACGATCATTCCCAGAAACGGAGAACCCGTTTTTTATGAAGCAAAAAATAAATCAGAAGTTGCGCAAGATATCCTTAACTTTATCGTTGAAAATTATAAAATATGAACAAAATTAAGCTGCTGGTAGTAGGTCTGTTGATAAGCATGGGCGTTTCCGCCCAAGAGTTCATGGCGACGGTTACAGTTGATTATTCCCAAGTCCAAGGCTCCAATAACCAAGTTTTCCAAACTTTGGAAAAATCGCTCAGAGACTTTATCAATACCACCAAATGGACTGAAGGCCGTTATAAAATCCATGAAAAAATAGAAGCCAATTTTTTGGTAATCGTAACCGGAAGAAGTGGCAGCAATTTTCAGGCGCGCCTCCAAATCCAGTCCAGAAGGCCGGTTTATAATTCTACCTATTATACCCCGATTTTGAATTTTGTCGATGCCAATTTCGATTTTGAATATACTGAATTTGAAGAATTGATTTTCAATCCGAGAAAGTTCAGCGGGAAAAACCTGACCGATGTGGTCGCCTATTATGTTTATTTCGCATTGGGGATGGACGCCGATACTTTTCAAAAAGAAGGCGGGACACAATATTTCAATATATGCCGTCAAATCGCAACCAATGCCAGTGGGCAAAGGTACAGCGGATGGGGAGAAATAGACGGGAACAAAGCCCGTTCTACCCTCATCAACAATATTTTAAAATCAGATAATTCAACTTTGAGGAATCTTTATTACCAATACCACCGCGTTGGTTTGGACGGAATGAGCGAGAACGAAACACGCGCCAAAAACACCATTGGAAACGCGCTTTTGACCTTAAGTTTTTACCAAAAAGGAAATTATGCGTTGTTTTATCCTTTGGATTTGTTCTTCATGGCCAAAAAAGATGAAATCGCTAAAATCTTTGGGGGTGGCATGATGTCATCGGTGGATATCGTTGAAATAAAAGAAATCCTCAATTCACTTTCCCCGACCAACAGCCAACTTTGGAATAACCTGAAAAAATAATGCTGACCCGTTTATCGGTTTCAAATTTTGCGATTATAGATGAGCTGCAATTGCAGTTTGGATCAGGCTTGACCATCATTACCGGTGAAACAGGGGCAGGGAAATCCATTTTACTCGGTGCTTTGAAATTGGTTTTGGGCGAACGGGCCGATTTGACCCAACTCAATGATCCCGAAAAAAAATGTATTATCGAAGCGGTTTTCGATGTTTCCAATCTTCATTTGAATTCCTTTTTTGAAGAAAACGAATTGGATTATGAACCCGAATCCATCCTGCGCAGGGAACTTTTGCCCGGCGGAAGGTCGCGCGCCTTCATCAACGATACACCTGTTACACTCGATATTTTACAAGAACTGAGTCAGCAACTCATCGACATCCATTCGCAATTCAATGCCGAAAACCTGTTCGATGAAAATTACCAATTACAGATTTTGGATGCTTATGCACGGCATATTCCTTTGGTAAACCAATACCGCCAAACCTATTTGGAACGCAAGCAAAAACAGTCGGAATTGAACCAAGCCCGAGAGGAATTAGGAAAGCAATCCTTAGAATCCGATTATAAAAACTTCCTGTTAAACGAGTTAATGGAGGCTAATCTCCAAAACCAAGAATTGGAAGAATTGGAAAAAGAACAAAGGGCGTTGCAGCATGTCGATGAAATTCAAAAAAACTTGGGAGAAACCCTTTCCAGACTGGATGATCACCAATTAGGGGTTATTTCCATTTTGAATGAAGTATCTTCGAACTTACAAAAAATAGCAGATTTTTCCGATGATTTAAACAATCTTTCAGACCGCATTCAATCTACGAAGATTGAATTGACGGATGTCCAAAACGAAATCATTTCCAAAATTTCAAAAATGGAATCCAACCCGGAAAGACTCGATACAATCAACGAACGGTTGAATTTGCTGAATGGGCTTTTGGCCAAACACCGAGTCAATGCTGTTGAGGACTTGATTGAAATCCGAAATGAATTGGATTCCGCTAATTCTGATTTGAATTTATTGGAACATAAAATCGAAAAAATCATTCTGGAAATAGCAGAATTAGAGCAATCGCTTCAAAATACCGCCCGGAAAATATCTGATGGAAGAAAGAAAGCAATCTCGGAAGTCGAGCGTTTGTTGCTCCAAACCCTTTCCAAATTGGGGATGGGAAATTCATCCATGAAAATCGACCTTAATCCGGCAAAAGGGTTCCTGCCGGAAGGAACGGATTTCATCAACATCCTGTTTACGGCCAATAAAGGTTCGTCGATGAAACCCATCGGCAAATCGGTCTCCGGCGGGGAGCGCTCCCGATTGATGCTTGCGATTAAAAAATTATTATCCTCACATCTACAACTACCGACATTGATTCTGGATGAAGTCGATACGGGCGTTTCGGGTAAAGTTGCTGATGAAGTCGGGAAACTCATGCGGGAAATGGCCGACGGGATGCAACTGATCAGCATTACCCATTTGCCTCAAGTGGCGGCCAAAGGCAATTACCATTTCAAAGTATTGAAAAACACAGACAACGGCATGACCCAAACCCGGGTAAAAACTTTAAATCCTGAAGAAAGGATTCTTGAAATTGCCGAATTAATCAGTGGTTCCAGCATTTCCGACGTTGCGATTCAGCAAGCGCGTGAACTGATCATGCCATAAAAAACCTCATAGTGAAAACCATGAGGCATAAATAACTAACACACAAAAAATCTTAAAAAATAAGACTATATTTTAGGTTGAAAATAAGGAGGTCAACCGGTAGATTCTTATTTGATTCAAACAAATATAAACAAAGTCTATCTATTAAGTATAGTATTTAGAAAAAAAAATATTATTTATTTTGAATCTACTTAAGGTCTTCTAATGATTGGCTTTCCAATACCTTAAGGGTCTGGTCGCGCACATTGACCATCACCCGGTTCAACGTACAACTAAGCTCGTCTTGGCAATCAGCGCATTTTTGGTAATAATTCAAACTGACACAAGGGAGCAGGGCAATCGGTCCGTCCAAAACCCGGATGATAGAAGCAATGGTGATTTCCTGAGCGGGTTTCAACAAAAAGTAACCACCTCCCTTGCCTTTTTTCGAGGCCAATAAGCCATGTTTTTTCAAATCCAAAAGGATGCCTTCCAAGAATTTCTGCGGAATCATTTCATTTTGGGAAATTTCGGAAATAAGAATTGGGAACCGCTCAGTATTCCGCGCCAGATACGTCATGGCTTTTAATCCATATTTGGTTTTCTTTGAAAGCATAACGCCCGAATTCTTTATTTTAAGATAATATCAATGTTGAAACCGAACAAATTTCGGCAATTAATTCTAACTTGCAAGCTAATTTAAATGAAGATTAGAAAATGAAATTAAAAAATTTATCCCTTACACTTTTACTGGCTTCCTCCTTCACTTTTGCCCAATTTTCAACCCCAAACACAGGCGTTCACTGGACTTTGGACGACATTGCAACGGCTTCACCAACAACGGTGACTATTTCCGGCAACGAATATACCCTGCATGAAAACCTGCTGGTGGAACTGAACGACTCCCTTTCATTGAATGAAAATTTAGTTTTGAAAATCGCAGCGGGTGTCGAAATTGAAGTCAAAGGTTATTTTCGTAGCGATGCCGGTGAAATCACTATTACTGCTGAAGATGAAGCGAACCCTTACGAAGGATTTTGGTTTTTTGATACTTCGGAAGGTTTCTTCCAAAATACTTTAATCCAATACGGAGGCGGAATCCGGGTCGTCACACCCGATTTTGAAATGCACAATTGTGAAATGTCTTACAACGTTTCCGGATCCTCTACCGGTGCCGCGATTTCCTTTTCCAACGGCACCCCGGTTATAAAGAATTCCACATTTAAATTCAATGCCAACCCGGCAATCAGTTCCGGTGCCAATACTTCTGTGTCCGCCTGGATTGAAGGAAACCATATTGAAGGCAACAATACCACCAACAACAACCGCCCGCAAATCAACATGGGGCCGAGTGGCGAAGCCGATACCATTCGAATCATCAACAACACCGTCATCGGAGACCGCGATTTGACCATGGTTGGCGGGATTTCCGCTTCGAGTCTGGTGGGCGTAACCAATAAAATACTCATTCGTGGCAATACCGTAAGGGACAACCGTTACGGCATCACTTCCATGGGCACTTCTTCCGGAATCATCGCTGAGAACATCATCGAAGACAACGACACCGAAGGCCTTCCGATGAACGGTGGCAGCGGAATCAACCTTTTCAGCACCCAGTTGATTTACCTGACCCAAAACGAAATTCGCAGAAACCTTTGGGGTCTTACACTTCAGGGAACCGCTCAGGTAAATTTGGGCAGCGATGACGACGAAGACTTCAATCCGGGGCTGAATGTTTTCAGTGAAAACGGAAACGGTGGCGAGGTGTATGCACTGTTCAACAACACGCCCAATCCGGTCAAAGCCTTACATAATTGTTGGATCGAAGGCCAGGAATCTACCGAAGAAGATGTGGAAGGTGTGATTGCACACATCATCGATGACCCGGCGTTGGGTGAGGTTTTCTTTGACCCGTTCGAATGCGGCATACCGGTGATGGCAACAAATGATTTCAATCAAAATTTATTCAATATATACCCGAATCCCGCTTCCCGTTCATTCTTTATCGATACAAAGGAAACCGGCCATTTGAATATCTATGATATGAGCGGTAAAAAAGTCCTTTCCCAAAAAGATTTGAACGGAAAAACCCGGATTCAAATCAATTTACCCAAAGGAATTTATTTGGTTGAATTTGAAAACGGAACCGAGCGTTCCACCCGCAAGCTAATTGTGAATTAAACCATTCCTTTATAAAGAAAGAAAACCGGGCGATTGTCCGGTTTTTTGTTGAAGCAAACCGTCCCCGGAGTGCGAGATATTGAAATTCAGTCTCTTATATCTAAATTTCAGATTTAGGTAGTATTAACCAGATGGCGCGAATTTAGAATGAAAGTGACCTGATCCGCTTCAGTTAGCAGATTTTTCTTGTGCAGATTTCTTTTCGGCAGTGGCTTTGGCTTTGACACTGTCGATTTTTTGGTGCAGGTCTTTGAGCGAATCTTCTGCGTCGGAACCTCTTTTCAGAGGGGCTTGGAAGGGATAATCGCCGAAGAGGCTCACCAACCGGAATGCGCTGTAAATGGTGCGGTTTCTGCGATTTCCGAGTGCGATGATGGTGGCCTGATTGTCAAAATCACGAACATAAGTGGAATTGTTTCCGTGCCACCAACCGTTGTGGTAGAGGATCTTATTGCCATTGTCCCATTCCATCAGTCGTATGCCTAACCCGTAATTTTTCACGCCCCGGCTTTCGTAGCTATAGCCTTTCCAAGCTTTTTCCTTCAGGTTTTTAGGCAGGAATTGATCGGCATACATGGCCATATCCATTTTGAGTAAATCCCGCGGCGTGGAATAAACGTTTTTATCGCCATAAGTTGCGTCCAAGTGGTCGTAAGCCCATTCTTTGCCGTTGTATTCATAGGATTTGGAAACTTTTGCCGAATCTTTTTCGAATTCAAAAACAAAAGTATCGGTCATTCCCAAGGGTTTGAAAACCATATAATCCATGGCTTCTGCATAGGACATTCCGGTAATTTTTTCGATGATGAGTGCAAGCAGGACGTAATTGGTATTGTTGTAAGCGAATTTTTTTCCGGCTTTGGCGAGCATTTCAGGTTGGTGGTCTATGAGCAGTTGGAGCACGTCTTGGTTGGTCATCATTTTGGATTTGTCCCAATATTTTTTATCCTCCGAAAGGTGGAGGTAATTGGGCAGCCCACTACGGTGGTTCAGCAAATCCTCGACCGTCACCTCTTCATACGGGAATCCTTTCAGGTATTTTGCGGCTTTATCGTTGAGTTTTAATTTTTTGTATTCCACCAGTTTCAGGATGGCCAGACCGGTCATGACTTTGGTAATCGAAGCAATGTGGAGTGGGGTATGAGCGGTGATTCGGGTTTGTTTTTCGGAATCGGAAAAGCCGGAATAATCTTCGTATAAAATCTTCCCGTTTTGCGCAACCAGAAAGCCTCCGCTCACTTGGGTGCGCTGCCAGAAATCTTTGTAAAAATGGTCTAAAATCCGGTATTTATGAATTTTATCGATTAAATTAACCGGTTGGAATTGGAATTCAGCGGCCCAATTGAGCGAATCAAACCGCGGAATGGAATCTTTGTTTTGATCGTATTGAAAGGTTGGGTTTTTGTCTGTTTTGCCACAATTGATCAGGGATAAAGAAATAATGGCCATCAAGGCCCACGTCCATTCTTTCATTGTTTTGCTTTCGTTTGCGGGCCAATTTAATATAAAACTTTAAAAAGAAGAAAAGAATTAACCTTTTGCTAAGAATTCCGGAATCGGGTCGAGGCGGCTTCTCCTAATAAAATAGCGGTTGCCATGGCGACATTTAAACTTTCGGTCTGTTGTAATTTTCCGAATCTCGGAATGCTCATTTTGTTTGAAATAAATGAAAGCAAAGCTTCTGAAATCCCGTTGGCCTCATTGCCCATCACGAGGATGGCTTCTTCGGGGAATTCAGATTGATAAATGTTTTCACCATCCATAAAAGTCCCGAGAATGGGATTGGGGTAAGCGGAAAAGGTTTCTTTCAAATCCACATAATTGATTTGGACACGGGTAAAAGAACCCATGGTGGCTTGGATTACTTTGGGGTTGTATAAATCAACAGTTTCATGGGAGCAAAGAATTTGTTCTACCCCGAACCAGTCGGCCAATCGGATGATGGTTCCCAAATTGCCAGGATCGCGGATGTCGTCCAGCGCAATGACCAATCCATTCAGGTTCAAGGTATTTTCATCGGGAATTTCACATACGGCCAAAGCGGTATTGGGCTGTACCAAACGACTGATTTTCTTGAGTTCTCTTTCAGAAACCAAAACCGATTCCACCGGGAATGTATCGAAAATGGCTTCGGTGGTGTAAATGGTATGGATTTTATAGGAGCTTTTCAGAACTTCATGGATCATTTTAACACCTTCAACCACAAACTTGTTATATTTTTGTCTAAATTTTTTATTGGCAAAAGAATTGATTAGCTTGCTGTCACTATTGGTTAACATCTGAAATGAAGTATCTGGCAACAAAGATAACATTATTCATCGGTTTTTTGTGGATTGTATATGGATGCAGCACGACCAAGAAAGTCCCGGAAGGGGAATTCCTGTTGACCAAGAATCAATTTGAATTCGAAGGAAAAGAAAAGCCTTTTAAATCTTCGCTTCCGGATTACGTCAAGCAACGGCCCAATAGTAAATTCCTGTCACTGATACCTTATCAATTATGTCTCTATAACCTGAATCCGGCTGAACTGGACACGGTTTTTGAGGAATACTACGACCTGACCAAGAAGAAAAGGACGCAGGAAGCTATGGACAGTATTTTAATCAAAAACGGTTTGGAACAATATACCGGCAGGAATTTCTGGCTGAAAAGGTTCATTTACAATTCGGGTCAGCCGCCTGTAATCATTGATACAGCGCTTTCCAGTTTTTCGGAAACCAATTTAGAGAATTTTTATTTTGACAAAGGATATTTTGACGCCCAAGTGGAATCTTCTCATGATTTGGATAGTGCTGCCAAAAAAGGAAAAGTAACCTATGACATCCGTCCGGGCGAACCTTCTTATATCAATTCATACAATTACCAGATTTCGGACAGCCTTGTCAGAGCTTATTATGAAATTAGTTTAGACAGAACCCATATAAAACCGGGGAACCGCTACGATATGGACGATTTTGTCGCTGAAAAAGACAGGATTGTAGATTGGCTCAAAAACCGGGGTTATTATAAATTCAATGACTTGGGTGGTGATGTGGAATTTACGGCTGATACCACTTTCAGTGACAAACAACTTGATGTGACATTATTGATTCCGGTTGAAAAAGCGGATTCATCACATCTCAAAAAGGTATTCAAACGTTACCGTTACGGCGAAATCCATATTTATCCGGATTCGAGATTTACCCGAGATGATGTGAACCAACCAAATTATACCGATGTTGTTTACGACAATTACCAACTGCATTACGCCAATCCTGAGGTAAAATACCATCGTCCCAAATTCTTTACCGATGCACTGGTAGTCCGGCCAGGCGGAATTTACCGGGCGGATTCCGAAACCCAAACCAAAAGAAATATATTCAAACGAGAAGGAGTCAACCTCATTGGGGTTGAATCCATTGTGGATACGGTTGTGAATGATACGTTGATTAATTTACACATATCATTGATGCCCAAAAAGAAATACGATTTGTTTTACGGGGCGGAATTGTCGTGGTCGGAATTCATGAATTTCGGGGTTTCACCCAGAATAACTTTACTTGCAAGAAATTTATTCAAAGGAGGCGAAAACATAGAAACCACTTTCAGAGGGACTTTGGGTAATGTGAATAAAAAGTATTCGGAAGACGGCAGTTTTTTCAATGCTTTTGAAATGAATTTGCAGACCACACTCAAATTTCCCTATCTGGTTTTTCCGTTCAATACCGACGCGATTTTCCCTAAAAGGTTTTTCAAACAAACCGACATCCGGATGGGGGCGGGTGTCCAACGGAACATCGGTTTGGGTAGGGTAACTTACGGAACCGGGATGGACTATAACATTTCCTTCCGTGATACCCATGAGCACCGCATCACGATTCTCAATACCGAATTTGTCAACAATTTACAACAAGAGAAATATTTTGACGTATTTACCGGTGACGACAACATCCGGGAAAATTTCTTTGAAAATTATTATTTTGCTTACAATACAGATGCAGCAGAATTGTACGATAACCAAGTGTTGAATAATGACCAAGTAATCAATTTGATTTACAACGACCCGGACTTTATCAACTCTTTGGACGAGGACGGTTTGAGGGATTTAGCCGTTTTCGAAAACATGATTTTCCGGAAAGCCAGTATCACCCAAAACGTACTGATTACTTCCATGAGTTACCAATACAATTACGATGAAAGTAAAAGAGTCCGGGTCAAGCATCCTTGGTTTTTCCGCGGTAGGATTGAACTTGCGGGTAATATTCCGGCACTATTGGATAATGTTTTTGATTTCAACCAAGTCCGGACCGAATCCAATCAAGAGGCCGGGACCATTTTTGACGTTCCTTATTCCCAATTCGTAAAAGTAGATTTGGATGTGCGCAAGTATTTCAATTTAACTTCACAGTCGAGCATTGCCACGCGCGCCTTTTTGGGGATTACCCAGCCCTATGGGAATATTGACATCGTTCCCTTTGTCAGGAGTTATACCGCAGGAGGAGCCAACGATATCCGTGCATGGGCAGCCGCGACGCTGGGGCCTGCAGATATTCCGCGCTACGAAGGTGGGGAAAATGTGTTCGCGATTGAAAACCTTAAATTCTTGCTGAGTGCCGAATACCGTTTCAATATCACAGGGATTTTCCATGGCGCTTTCTTTGTAGATGCGGGCAATATTTGGGGAACCGACAAGAATTACAAACCTTCTTTGTTTGAATTCAAGGATTTTTACAAAGAAATGGGGATTGGTTCCGGAGTCGGCATCCGATTGGATTTGACTTATTTTTTAATCCGCGCGGACTTCGCTTATAAGATTCATGACCCGGGCTATCCCGAAGGCAACCGCTGGCGTTTCGGCGAAATCAATTTGCTGCGTCCCCGACTCGCATTTGGCATCAATTACCCTTTCTAATCAAATGCAAAATGTTTCCCGATAACTTTCAATGCCAATCCTTAACCTATAAGCAAAAAATTAGTTAGTTTTGTAAGGCAAATCAAACTATAATTTAAATCTACATTATGAGCAGAAAATTCCCTGCCGGCGTAGCAACCGGTTCCTTAGTCAAAGAAATCATTCAGGATGCAAAAGAAAACAAATACGCATTGCCCGCGTGTAACGTGATTGGCTCCAGTTCCGTGAATGCAGCGATGGAAGCAGCAGCAGAGGTAAATTCACCTGTTATTATCCAGTTTTCAAACGGCGGAGCAGCTTTCAACGCCGGAAAAGGGCTGAAAGGCGAAAACCAGTTGGCTGCTATCAAAGGTTCTGTGGCGGGGGCTTTGCATATCCACACCTTGGCCGAAGCTTACGGTGCTACAGTGATACTGCACACAGACCATTGTGCAAAAAACCTTTTGCCTTGGATCGACGGTGTAATGGAAGCCAATGAAACTTATTACAAACAAACCGGAAAAACTTTGTACAGTTCCCATATGTTGGATTTGTCTGAAGAACCTTTGGAAGAAAATGTGGCATTATCTAAAAAATATTTGGAAAGAATGTCCAAAGTCGGCATGACGCTGGAAGTGGAATTAGGCATTACCGGTGGCGAAGAAGATGGTGTGGACAACAGTGGTGTGGACAATTCACTGCTTTATACCCAACCCGAAGAAGTCGCTTATGTATATGAACAATTGAAACAGGTAAGCGATGATTTTTGGATTGCAGCCGCTTTCGGAAATGTTCACGGTGTTTACAAACCCGGCAATGTGGTTTTGACACCCAAAATTTTAGACAATTCCCAAAAATACATTCAACAAAGATTCAATACCGCTTCCAATCCCGTGGATTTCGTTTTCCATGGCGGATCCGGTTCATCATTAGAAGAAATTCGCGAAGCGATTGGGTACGGAGTCATCAAAATGAACATCGATACCGATTTG
The DNA here is from genome assembly GCA_023433225.1 of Bacteroidota bacterium. Lineage (GTDB taxonomy): Bacteria > Bacteroidota > Bacteroidia > Flavobacteriales > Weeksellaceae > Moheibacter. The sequence continues at coordinate 18,639 of JAEZDQ010000007.1, forward strand.
CAATTTGCTTTCATGGAAGGAATCAGGAATTATATGGATGCCAAAAAGGATTATTTACAGGCACAAATCGGGAACCCTGAAGGCGAAGACAAGCCCAACAAGAAAGTTTATGATCCGCGTGTTTGGGTAAGGGAAGGCGAAGTGACATTTAAGAAAAGATTGATCCAGGCATTTGAAGATTTAAACAATGTTGGAAGACTGGGATAATAGAATAGATAACAAAGAAAATAAAAAAATGGCTTGGTTCAGACGTAAACAGAAAAACATCACCACTTCGACGGAAGAAAAGAAAGATGTCCCCAAGGGGCTTTGGTACAAATCGCCAAGCGGCAAAATCATCGGTACAGAAGAATTAAAAGCCAACCTTTATGTCAGCCCCGACGACGATTTCCACGTACAAATCGGGAGCCAAGAATACTTTGAAATCCTTTTTGATGAAAGCAAATTCAAAGAGCTGGATGCCAAAGTGGAAAGCAAGGATCCGCTCAACTGGACCGATACCCAATCCTACAAAGACCGGCTCAAAGATGTTAAAAAGAAAACCGGGCTGACCGATGCCATTCGTAATGCAACCGGCAAAATGAATGACCGGGAAGTCATCATCAGCGCAATGGATTTTAAATTCATCGGTGGTTCTTTGGGCTCTGTGATGGGCGAAAAAATCGTCCGAGCCATTGATTATGCTTTGAAAAACAAAATCCCCTACGTGCTCATTACCCAGTCGGGCGGGGCAAGGATGATGGAAGCAGCGATTTCGCTGATGCAATTGGCCAAAGTTGAAGCCAAACTGACCCAACTCGCCGATGCGAAAATCCCTTATATTACCGTTTTGACCAATCCCACTTTTGGCGGAATCACGGCTTCATTTGGTTCCGTTGGAGATTTGGTATTGGCGGAGCCGGGTGCGCTGATTGGGTTTGCCGGACCGAGGGTCATCAAAGAAACCATCGGAAGGGATTTGCCGGATGGGTTTCAAACTTCAGAGTTCCTTTTGGAAAAAGGCTTTGTGGATATGATTGTCCACCGGAAAATGCTCAAGAAACAACTGACGGATTCCATCAATATGTTGATGCCCGAAACAAAATCAAAAAAACAATCTAAATAATTCTGAAAATTGAAAGGTTTGTTTATATTTGCATCCCGTTTGCGAGAATAGCTCAGCTGGTAGAGCACGACCTTGCCAAGGTCGGGGTCGCGGGTTCGAGTCCCGTTTCTCGCTCAAATTTACAAGTCCACCCGCCCTGGTGGTGGAATTGGTAGACACGCAGGACTTAAAATCCTGTGCTCATTAGAGCGTGCGGGTTCAAGTCCCGCCTGGGGTACAAACTACAGGAAAAGCGATGGTTATGTCGCTTTTCCTGTTTTTGTTTAGTGGACTTCCAATCTTTTTAAAACTTAGCATGTGGATTATGGAATAATATTCTTTAACTGCGAAAAATAAAGATTCTTAAAGCCGTTTTTCAAAAAGGATAATAATCTTTGGATTAAAAAGGAAGTGAATTTAATACCAAATAGGATTTAAAAACAAAAAGATTTCTCAAATTTGTTTTTGGAATGAAACTTAAAATGAATCCCATGCGTTTGACCCGGCACATTTCCTTTTTATTGCTGCTTGTATTTTTATCATCCTGTTCAAGGCAAACTTATAATGTGCAGCGGACTGATTATGCCGCAAACCGATTTATCACCGAAAACATAGCCGAAGATCCTTCGGCCAATCAAATAATCCTTCCATACAAGGAAAATTTGGACGGGGAAATGAACCGGGTGATTTCTTATACGCCTATTGACCTGCACAAAGACGGCTTCAACAGTCCGCTGGCAAACCTGAATTGCGACCTGATTTTGGAAGAATCCAATTTGATTTTTGAAAAACGCCATCAACGAAAAATAGATATCTGTTTGCTGAACCACGGCGGTATCCGTAGGACGTTTACCAAGGGAGATTTGACTGTGAGAAATATTTATGAATGGATGCCTTTTGAAAACGAAGCTCTGGTGGTGACACTTCGTGGCGACCAAATCCTAAAAATGGTGGATTACCTATCCAATTCCGGTAAGGGTCATCCGATTTCGGGAATAAAATTTAAGGTAAATGACGAAAATTCGATTGAAATCAACGGTGAAAAATTAAACCTAAACAACACCTATACCGTTGTGACCAATGATTATTTGCAAAAAGGAGGCGATGAAATGTATTTCTTTGCGGAACCGGTTGAAATGGAATTCCTGAATCTCAAACTCCGGGATATGATGTTGCAATATTTCGAAAAACACGACACCATCCGGGTGAATTTAGACCAAAGACTGACTCAATAATTTCAAAGGAATACGGAAATGGAAAACAGAAGAATCTTTATTAAAAAAATAGGTGCCGCATCCATGTTGACATTTCTCCCTGCAACAGGTTTATGGGCGGAAGAATTGGATTCGGTCAAAAAAATAACCATTTTACATACCAACGACCAGCATTCCCGCATTGAGCCTTTTGAAATTTCGGCGGATGAAAAAACTTCGAACAAAGGCGGTTTCGCACGCCGGGCATCGCTCATCCACCAAATTCGCAGCGAAGAAAAAAACGTTCTCCTGTTGGATGCCGGCGATGTTTTCCAAGGAACACCTTATTTCAATTTTTACGGCGGTGAACTGGAATTCAAGTTGATGACTCAAATGGGTTACGATGCCTGTACCATCGGCAACCATGAATTTGACAATGGTTTGCAAGGTATCAAAAACCAATTGCCGCACGCGGGATTTGACATCATTTCTTCGAACTACGATTTTTCAAATACCATTCTGGAAGGGATATTCAAACCTTATCAGGTTTATAAAAAAGGTGGGTTGCGAATCGGTGTTTTTGGTTTGGGGATTGAACTGCAAGGCCTCGTCGGGAAAGACATGTACGGGGAAACCAAATATTTGGATCCGATTGAAACCACCCAAGATATGGTGAAAACCCTCCGTGAAGAAAAGCATTGTGATCTGGTGATCTGCCTTTCGCATCTGGGTTATCAGTTTAAAAATGAACCTGATAAAATTTGCGATGTCCAATTGGCACAAAAAACTGCAGGAATTGACCTCATTATCGGCGGGCATACCCATACGTTTTTACCCGCACCTCAGGAGTTCCTGAACAAAGACGGAAAAACGGTTTTGGTGAACCAAGTCGGTTGGGCGGGATTGTATTTAGGTCGAATTGATTTCTACCTGCAAAACAGTGAAATCCGACAGACAACCGTTTACACATTGGATAAATATAGAATTGAGGAAAGGGTTTAAAATTCAATCTTTCTCATCATCCTCACATTTACTCTCGTCCTTTTCCATGAGGATTTCACCTTTCTGAACCTCTGTATCTTCACCTCCCTCGACGGCAATTTCGGTGTGAGCCACCAAAACCGCATAAGATGAAGGTTGGATGCCTTCACCGAGCAATTTGGCGTGTTCCTTTGTAAATTCCGCCCCGAAATAAAGAATCGCCGCTGAATAATAAATCCAAAGCAATAAGATAATCACGGAACCCGCTGCTCCAAAAGCACTTGCTGTGGCATTGTGCTGCAAATACATCGAAATACCGTATCGTCCCAGCATGAACAAAAGCGAAGTAAAAATAGCCCCGCCAATGATATCCTTATTACGGACTTTGGCATCGGGAAGGACTTTAAAGATGAATCCAAACAATGTTGTGATGACCAGAAACGTAATCGCAGTATTGATCCAACCAAGCATATTGAGCGTGATCCCCGGAATGATTTCGGTAATGTAATTGGTAAATAACATGATGATGGAGTTTATCAATAAGGAAACGATGAGTAAAAAACCCAGCCCCAAAATCATGGAGAAAGAAAGCAAGCGGTCGATAATCATTTTAACCCATCCTTTCTTAGGTTTGGGTTTGATTCCCCAAATCGCATTGATAGAATCTTGGATATCTACAAAAATAGTAGTTGATGTAAAAATCAGGGTAGCGATTCCAATGATAATCCCAAGGTTTGAATCTGTTTGAACCATCATTTTCTCCATGGTCGATTGCATAAATGAGGCGACATTTTGCCCGAAAATCCGCTGTAATTCCTCAAAAACTTCCACTTGGGCAGAAGTTCCTTCTAATTGGGTTCCGTAAAAAAAGCCGATGCACCAGATGACAATCAACAACAACGGGCCGATTGAAAAAAGGGTGTAATAAGCGAGCGACGCGCTGAATTTCATACACCGGTCATTCCCGAAACCTTTCGCGGCCCTGATGGTAATCTTTCCGATGGTTTTCCAATAATCAAGTGTAAATTTATTTTTAATCATGGCAAGAGTCAAATTAAAATAGCACTTTAGAGATGATTTTGATTTTCCGTAATTGCTTTTTTCATTTTCAAAAAACACATGATCAAAAAGCTGATGGCGAAGGAAATTCCCATTGCCAGCGCGGAAACTTTCATCCCGTCAGTCATTTCAATAATGATTCCAAAAATAAATAAGCCCAGGCACAAAGCGATTTTTTCAAAAATATCGTAAAAGCTGAAATAAGTGGTGTGGTCTTGTGTAGGTGGCAACAATTTCGCATAAGTCGATCGTGAAAGTGCTTGGATTCCGCCCATAACCAAACCCACCATGGCCGCCATGATGTAAAACTGTATTTCAACAGACGGACTTTCTTTGTTGATGAGATAACCCAAAAGACAGACGATGATCCATACGAAAATCCCTATCAACAATGTGTTTCTGTTTCCGATTTTTCCCGATAAAAAGGAAAATAGCCAAGCACCCAAAATAGCTTCGATTTGAATCAATAAAATGGTCATAATCAGTTTATCAGTCGTCAGTCCGATTTCGGATTGGCCGAAAAGTGCAGCCATCAGAAAAATGGTTTGCATCCCTAAACTATAAAAGAAAAATGAACCCAAGAAAATTCGCAATGTCGGGTGCCCTTTCAATTCTCCCCAAACTTTGTAAAGTTCCCGAAAACCGGATTGTACCACATTGCGCGGGATTTTTTTATTGTAAATATTGGTGGGCAAACGTTTGAATGTGATTTGGGCAAAACCCATCCACCAAAGTCCGACCAAAACAAAGCTGATGCGGGTAAACAGGCCTTTATTCTCACTTCCGATGGTTTCGATGAGCAAAAGGCATATAACCAATAAAATGACTGAACCCACATAACCAAGCATGAATCCTTGGGCCGAAGTTTTGTCCAATTTATCTTCGGTCACGATTTCAGGTAAGTAAGCATTGTAAAAAACCATACTTCCCCAATAGCCTAATCCGGCCAGCATATTCAGCAATAATCCCAAGCCAATGCGGTCTTCGGTAAAGAAAAACAGCCCGATGCAACTCAGAGAACCCAAATAACAAAAAAACTTCAGGAATTTCTTCTTATTGCCGATTGTATCAGCAATCGAAGATAAAACCGGCGAAAATAAAATCACCAAAAGGAAACAAATGGCCAGCGAGAAATTGAATGCCGCTTCCGGATGAAATCCCATGTATCTGATAGGTGCGTCTGAATTTGAAAGGGTGATGGCCCCGTAATAAATCGGGAAAACTGCTGAAGCGATGACCAATGAATGAACGGAATTTGCCCAATCGTAAAATTTCCAAGCATTGACAACTTTCGGATTGTTCTTATGAAACATATTGTATTTTTAGAGAGATTTGATTATCAAAAATAATTCAAACGAAGATATGAATCTTTACTTCAAGGTTAACTGAATCACAGATTCCAGAAAAGATTCCGAATTATAAACCGGGATTTCTGCGAAATAAAAATCGGAAACATCTTCTGTAATAATAATTTCACAACCGAAATTCAATGCGGAATAGTATTCCAGGCCGTCTTCAAAATCATTGATTTTCCGGTTCATAACAGTAGCGCGGACCGCTTCTGAATCGGTGGAAGTAATTTTGAGTTTTTCTGAAAGAACGGCAATTTTTTCTTTGGCTCTTTGAGCCCCGCTTTTTTTCTCGGTAAAATAAAAGGCAATCGCCAAGCAGCTCGAGGAAGTATAAAGTTCGAACTTCTTGTTTTCAGATAAACTCAGAATCTTTGCGGCATACGTGAACAACGGATATTGCCGGTTCAAAACCGTTACTAGAATATTGGCATCCAGGAAAATCTTCATTTTTTTGAATCGAAAAATTCTGATTTCATTTTTTTGCGCGAAACAGCCCGCGTGTATTCCGGTTTTTCTTCCGCCACCATATTTACCCAGTCTGCAATGGGAAGTTCATCCAAAGTCTTATAGTTATGGGAAGTCATTTGTTTGTAAATAAATTCCGTAAGTCTGGAAAGGCTTATGCCATTGATTTCTGCAAATTCTTTGGCGTCTTGGATAACCTGTTTGTTAAATGATAATGTGATTTTTGCGTCCATAATCTTTCTTTACGACAAAAATAATATTTTTACACGTAAACTATTGTTTTTCTCATTTTTTTTTAAATAAATTTTCTCTGAAAATGATTTAAATTCTTAAAAAGAATAAAAATGCCTGAAATACTTTCTTTCACAATTTCTCATTACTTTTGCAACCACAAAAAAGAACATAATGGCAACCGATTATTTTAAGATAGAAGAATTACTAACCGAAGAGAATATACTCGTTCAGCAAAGCGTTCGTGAATTTGTCAACCAAGAAATAAAACCTGTGATTGACGAAGCCGCACACAATCACACCGATTTACCCGGACTGATGCCCAAACTCGGAGCAATTGGTGCTTTAGGCCCCTATATCCCGGAAGAATACGGCGGGGCAGGATTAGACCAAATTTCGTACGGCCTAATCATGCAGGAACTGGAAGCCGGTGACAGTGCCGTTCGTTCTGCCGCATCGGTTCAATCCTCATTGGTGATGTACCCTATTTTTACATTTGGATCGGAAGAGCAAAAAAGAAAATATTTACCGAAACTGGCTACCGGTGAAATGGTCGGTTGTTTCGGTCTGACTGAACCCAATCACGGTTCAAACCCTTCCGGAATGGAATCTAAAATTGTGGACAAAGGTTCACATTATGTATTGAACGGAGCCAAAATGTGGATTACGAATTCACCGATAGCCGACATTGCAGTAGTTTGGGCGAGGGATGAAGAAGGTAAAATCCGCGGTATGGAGGTAGAACGAGGAATGCCGGGATTTTCTACACCCGAAACCCACAACAAATGGTCTCTCAGAGCTTCTAAAACCGGTGAGTTGGTTTTTGAAAATGTTGAAATTCCGAAAGAAAATGTATTCCCGAAAGTAAATAGTTTACGTGGCCCGCTTTCTTGTCTGAATTCTGCACGATACGGAATCAGTTGGGGTGTAATCGGTGCCGCGATTGATTGCTATGAAGTTGCCCTGAAATATTCATTGGAAAGAAACCAATTCGGAAAACCAATTGCCTCTTTCCAGTTACAACAAAAGAAACTGGCTGAATTTGTAACCGAAATTACCAAAGCACAATTATTAGCCTGGAGATTGGGA
>JAEZDQ010000098.1 GCA_023433225.1 Bacteroidota bacterium
TTTCTATTTTGAATTTTGAATTATAAATTTTAAATGAGATCATTTATCATTTAAAATTTTTCATTTTTTAATTTCTAAGCGGTTTGCCCGTTTTCAACATATGAGCAATTCTTTCCAATGTTTTACGCTCTCCACAAAGTGACAAGAATGCTTCTCTTTCCAAATCCAATAAATATTGTTGGGAAACTTCCGTAGCTTCTGAAAGGTTTCCTCCGGTCATCACATATCCCAATTTATTGGCAATCAAACGATCGTGTTCCGAAATATAATTTCCGGCAACCATTTGGTCAGATCCAACATAGAACATACCCATTGCTTCCTTTCCTAAAACTTTTATTTTTTCAGGAATTGGTTGGGTATATCCCGCTTCTGCCATTAAAATCGCGTATTTTTTCGCTTCAGCAATTTGACGGTCTTTGTTTACCACAATTACATCTTCGTTTCGGATGAATCCTAAGTTTTTCGCTTCGTAAGCTGAAGTTGCCACTTTTGCCATTGCAACAGCCATATAAGCTTCACGCAAATGATTCGTTTTCACGTCATCTGAAATCAAATGTTTCATCGCACGACGTGTCATTTCTTTGGTACCACCTCCACCAGGGATCACACCAACACCTACTTCTACCAATCCCATATAGGTTTCAGCAGCCGCTACGATTTTGTCAGCGTGTAATGAAATTTCACATCCGCCCCCCAAAGCCATTCCGTGTGGCGCTACGACAACTGGAATTGCGCTGTAACGCACTTTCATCATCGTGTCTTGGAAAGTTTTGATCGCCCTATTCAATTCCCACCAATCTTGTTCAGACGCCATCATCATGATCATCGCCAAGTTCGCTCCGACGGAAAAGTTGTCTGCTTGGTTGCCGATTACCAAACCTTGGTAATCTTTTTCGGCTAAATCAATCGCTTTGTTGATTCCGGTAATCACACCACCGCCGATGGCGTTCATTTTTGATCGGAATTCCAGATTGATGATTCCGTCACCTAAATCCTGAATGCTCGCTTCGGCATTGGACCAAACTTCTTTGGTTTTTCTGATGTTATCGAGAATAATAAAGGCATCTTGACCTGGAATGATTTGATATTCTTTTGAAACGATGTCGTAGAAATATTTCTTTCCGTCTTTGATTTGATAGAAACTCTCTTTTCCCGAATCAATTAATTCCTTTGCCCAATCAGAAACTTCATATCCTTCGGATTCAATCAACTGAATTCCGGTTTTCAATCCGACCAAATCCCAGGTTTCAAAGGGCCCATATTTCCAGGCATATCCGGTTTTCATCGCATCATCGATACTGTAAAAAACTTCTGTAATTTCCGGAACTTTATCGGCTACATAGGCAAACAAAGAAGCAAAATGTTTGCGAAGTAAATCACCCGCTTTGCTTTTGTCTTGCAATAAAACGCCTAATTTATTTCTCATTCCCCCGGCTTGTTTCGCCAATTCCACTGCTAGAACTTTGGCGCGCGCCATTGGACGGTATTCCAATTTGTCTAAATCTAATGCGAAACGATTGGTTTCACCCGTTGCTCTATCGATTTCTTTGTAATAGAATCCTTTTTGGGTTTTGTCTCCCAAGAATTTATTTTGCAATAAAAAATTCATCACATTGGATTCTTTCAAATCTTGGATGAATGTATCATTTGGAACATTTTGTTGTAAACCCTTGGTTACGTTTGATGCTGTATCAAGTCCGACTAAGTCTGCTAATTTGAAGGTTCCGGTTTTCGGTCTTCCTAAAATGGCACCTGTTAAGGTATCGGCTTCTTCTATGGTCAACCCAATTTCTTGTGCCAACTCCATCACTTTCGCCATCGAATAAACCCCAACGCGGTTACCGATGAACCCAGGAGTATCCTTACACAATACCGGTGTTTTCCCTAAGAATTTCTCGGCAAAAACCGTAAAGAAATCGATGACTGATTGGTCCGTTTTCGGACCGGGAATGATTTCAAATAATTTCAAATAACGCGGTGGATTGAAGAAGTGTGTTCCACAAAAATGTTTTTGGAAATCTTCTGAACGTCCTTCCGACATTAAATGAATCGGAATTCCGGAAGTATTGGACGTGATCAAGGTTCCTTCTTTTCTGAATTTGTCTACTTTTTCAAACATCGATTGTTTGATGTCCAAACGTTCGATGATTACTTCAAGCACCCAATCGGAATTTTTAATTTTTTCTAAATCATCTTCAAAATTTCCCACTTTAATTCGCGAAGCAAAAGCTTTGTCATAAATCGGAGATGGATTTGATTTGATTGCATTTGCCAGATGATCTCTTGCCGTCTGACTTCTGTCAGTGCCTGCCGCCGGCATGTCGAGCAACAAAACTTCGACGCCAATTCCGGCTAAATGACAGGCAATTCCGGAACCCATTACCCCGGAACCTAATACTGTAACTCGTCTTATGTGCCTATTCATTTTATATTGTAATTAAATATTTATTGTAATTCTTTTTTCTTTTTAAATGTCTTTTTATCCGCTGCTATCGAATTTATTTTCTGTAAAACGTTGAAGAAAATATTCAATTCTTCAGGAGAAATATTATCATCAATGGCTTCGTAAAAGCTCAAAACAACGTCTTTGGATACATTTCGCATATTGATGCCGTCTTCGGTTAAGACAATCAGGACGCTACGCCCATCTTCTGGATTGGGTTTCCGGTTGATTAAACCTCTTTCTTCCAAGTTTTTTAAAGTTCTGGAAAGACTCGTAGGTTCGATTCCCATTTTAGGTCCCAATGATGTACTCGGTGTTCCGTTTTTTGGATCAATGGACAATAAAGTAAAACCCATTACCATGGTTGAGTTAAATTTCGATGCTTGTTCGTTGTACATTTTCTGAACTGCCAACCATGTGGAACGCAATTGATAATCTACCGTAAATTCGTTTTGAGTCATTTCAAAAAATCTGATTCAAACAAATATACAAATATTTATTATGCGTGCATAATATTTTTATTGAATTTTATAGTTTCTATGCTGCAGTTTCAGCAGATTGATTTTGAATTGGAAGGCAATTCGGGTAAAAAAGTGTACAATTCCCGCTCAAAATCCATTTGGCAATAATAATGGCTTAACCCATTGGTCACCATGAGGTAATCAGCATTCAATTCCAAATTGTAACGGGCAATTTGATCAAATGTAGCTTGAGAAATCGGGATGGAAGGTGCTTTGCACTCCACAATGAGAAAAGGTTTCTCTTTTTTGTAAACGATCAGGTCAGCCCGTTTTTTCATGCCATTGATGTGTATGATAACTTCGGCACCAATGGCCGATTTATGGTAGTTTTTTTCCTGAACCAAAAAATTCACCACATGTTGTCTCACCCATTCTTCCGGTGTTAGCAACAGCCATTTTTTACGGATGCCGCAAAATATAAACGGCATTTCATCGATTTGTTTCAAACGAAATTGGTAATTTTCGGGAAAATTTAAAGAAGCGAGTTTCACAGCTATGGCAGAAAATATCATCAAAGATATTAAAAACAAAAAAATCGCCCCGATTTACTTTTTGATGGGCGAAGAGCCCTATTTCATCGACCGGATTTCCAAGTTTATCGAACGCGAAGTTTTGACAGAAGATGAAAGAGGATTCAACCAGACAGTCATTTACGGAAACGAAACCGACTTGGCCGGAATCGTCGGGCTGGCTAAACAGTTCCCGATGGGTGCGGAACGGTCGGTCGTCATCGTCAAAGAAGCACAGCATTTGGCGAAAACCATCGACCAACTGGAAGCTTATGCAAACCAACCGCAGCCTACGACGGTTTTGGTTTTCAATTACAAAGGGAAAACTTTGGATAAGCGCAAGAAACTCTACAAAGAAATCCAAAAAAGCGGTGTTCTGTTCGAATCCAAAAAATTATACGAAAACCAAGTTCCGGACTGGATAGAAAATACCGCGAAGTCTTTGGGTTTTTCCATCGACACAAAAGCCAAATTCCTTTTGGCAGAATACTTGGGGAATGATTTGTCGAGAATCGAAAACGAATTGGAAAAACTGAAAATCATCATCAATGACGGAAAAATAACGCTTGAAATCATTGAAAAAAACATCGGGATCAGCAAGGATTACAATAATTTCGAACTACGGAACGCAATTGAAAACCGGAATCCAAAAAAAGCTTTCCAGATTGTGCATTATTTCAGTCAAAACCCCAAAGACAATCCCCTAGTGATGACCCTGAGCATTTTGTTCCAATTGTTTTCGAACCTGATTGTTTACCATACCTTGACCGACAAGTCCCAGTCGAATGTCGCAAAGGAATTAAGAATTCACCCGTTTTTCGTCAAAGACATGGCTAACGCAGCCAAAAATTATCCGCTCAAAAAAGCCACCCGGATCATTTCCCTTTTGAGGGAAGCCGATGTGAAAAGCAAAGGTGTGGGCGCAACGGGAAATGTGTCGGACGGCGATTTGCTGAAGGAATTGATTTTTAAAATTTTTAATACCTGATTCTGAAATAACTGCAAAAATAATTTCTAATTAAAAGTTCGTAATTAATAATTAACTTTATGAATCCAAATTAGTTATTATGAAAAAAATCTACTTTTTATTGGTTTTTGGTATTGGTATGGGTTCTTTATCTGCACAAAACCCGGATTTGTACAGAAGTTGGGATTTGCGGGAGATTTTTTTTGAATTGGGATACCCTATTTATATTGATGAGGTGGAGCCGGAAATTTCACCTTATATTCATTTCTTTGAAGACAATTCATTTATAGGCCACAGTGCTTGTTCACAATTCAGTGGAATAGCTGAAACCATGGTTCAGGATGGTTATAATTTCATTCAGTTTTCCAATGTTAATTTCCCAAACGTGGATTGCGGAAATGAGGTAATGAATCAAATTGAGAGTGTCTTTCAATATATTCTTTATTCCCCTCATTATCAGTTTTATGGAACTCACACAAACCCCGAAACCGGTAATCGAGAATTCGGAATACCCATGGGGTTCGATCATATTTTATTTGAAAGCACTTTGGATTCTAAATTATTCGATACATGGTATTTACAAGAAATTCAAATTGAGATAAGCCCTACGGTCTATGTTTCGGAATTCAACCCTGGGATTGCACCCAGCTTAACATTAAACGCAGATTTGAGTTATGAAGGAATGTCAGCGTGCAATACATTTTCAGGTAATTTCAGCCTGAACGAAGAAGACTTGTATTTCAATACTTATCATTCTACCGATATGAATTGTGAAACGCAAGAATTAAACGATTTTGAAACACTTTATGCTTATTTATTTTCCGGAGAAGAACATCACCCCATGTGGATTTACCACAATAACCAAACCGGAGAACTGGAGCTTTGGTTTGGCTCATCTACCAGTATTGCATACCGTTTTACGAAAACAGCCGTTTTAGGAACCCAGGATTTTACGCAAACTCCGGCTAAGATTTACCCCAACCCAGCAACTGATTATTTATTTGTTGAAAACATCAAAGTGAATACCTTCTTTCAAATATTTGATACAGAAGGTAAATTCATTCAAAAGGGGAAAATAGATTCGAATTCAAGCATAAATGTTTCTCATCTTGAAAAAGGAATTTACGTAGTGATAATCAATGGACAATCAATAAAATTTTTGAAGAAGTAAATATGAAGTAGGTTTCTGAAATTTATTTTTCTCGCTCCATCACGTAATCCACCATGGTCAGCAGCGATTCTTTGTATTCACTATCCGGGAATTCGTCAAGGATTGCCTTGGCTTCTTCGCTGTAAGTTTTCATCACGGTTTGGGCATATTCCAGCCCGCCGTTTTCTTTTACGAATTGAATGACTTCCTGAACCCGTTTCTGGTTTTTGTTGTGGCGTTTCACTGAATTGATGAGCCAGTCCTTTTCTTTTTTGGAAACTTTATTCAACACATGGATCAAAGGCAAAGTCATCTTTTGTTCCTTGATGTCGATGCCAACTGGTTTTCCGATGATGTTGGAACTGGTGTAATCAAACAAATCGTCTTTGATTTGGAATGCAATCCCGACCAAGTTTCCGAAACGGTTCATCTTTTTGCATACTTCTTCACCCGCACCTACCGAACGCGCACCTGCTTCACAACAAGCCGCGATTAAAGTCGCCGTTTTCTGACGGATGATTTCAAAATAAACTTCTTCGGTGATGTCCAATTTCCGGGCTTTTTCGATTTGCAATAATTCTCCTTCGGACATTTCCTTAATCGCGACCGAAACGATTTTCAGTAAATCAAAATCTTCATTTTCGGTCGAAAGAATCAAAGTTTTCGAAAGCAGGTAATCACCCACCAGAACCGCGATTTTATTTTTCCAAAGCGCATTCAAAGAAAAAAATCCGCGGCGCATATCGCTGTCGTCCACCACGTCGTCGTGTACCAAAGTCGCGGTGTGAATCAGTTCGATTAAAGCTGCTGCCCGATAACTTCTTTCCTTAAATTCTCCGGTTAATTTGGCCGTGAGAAAGACAAACATCGGGCGCATTTGTTTTCCTTTACGTCGGACGATGTAATGTGTAATCCTGTCCAACAAAGGGACATTGCTCTTCATGGACTGGTAAAACTTCGTTTCGAAGAGTTTCATTTCTTCGGCAATCGGGGCTTTTATTTTTTCTACGGCTTTTCTCACTTTCTTATTGAGCCAAGGAATATATACATTGCACGGACTGTTCTACATGTGCAGACCGGAATTTAAAATCTTCATTGCTGAAACAAATTACACTCGGTTTTTCGGGTTTGATGGAAATCCCTTCCACTTGCCCGACATCGGTGGTGAATCCCAGCGGCAAACTAAACTTGTTGGATTTTTCTGCAAAAAACTTATCGGAACCTTTTTTGGGCGGGTCAAAACCGGATATAAACGCAAAACCGTCTTGGGTATAACCGATTAGGTAAAAACCATTGGTATTGGAAATGGGACTGGCATCCATATAAGCCCCGGTCACCATATAATTGGTTTGAAAAGTTTCTATTTTTTTGGCTATTTGTTTACCCGGCTTTACTTCCAAAGTATAATGAGTTGTGGCATTATTTGTCCATTCCTTGGTAAAAAGGTGTAATTTACCATTATGGTAAAACATGGCCTCACAATCGAAATTGGTGGCTCTATTGCCCGGATTGAAATTTTTCTGTTCGGGATAATTGAATTCAATTTTGAGGGCATCGACCGTGGATTCCGGTTCATTTCCGATTTGGTCTTTCCAGAAATAATAAACCGCTAAATCCTGTCGATTCCCGTTGTTATTCCCAAAATCACCGATGAAAAAATAATCTTCGTTGGAAGCCATTTCTTCCCAATCACGGTTTGAAGCATTGGAAACGGAAACCGTTTGGATAATCTTTCCCGTTTCGGGGTGGAACTTATAAATTTCGGCTTCGCCGCCGCTGTCATTCAATCCCCAAAAATGTCCGTCGACATATTCGAGCGTAGAAATTTCCTTTAATTTTTCCGGAATTGGAATGGTTTTGATTCGGTAATCTTCTATGCTTAAAGTGTCTATGCGGCCTTGTGCTGCCACCCATTGCCCGAACATTACCCAAAAAGAAAATAATAAGAATTTCATCATCCGCCCAAAATGCTTTTGCTTTTCAAAGGTATTAATAAAGTAGAAAGTAGAAAGTAGAAGTTCAAAGAATTCTTTTGCAAAGCAGGATGTGCTTGGTCGAAATACTCTGGGTAAAAACCAGTGTAAAATCGATTCCTTCCCGGATTTTGTATTTCTTTCGGACTGCTTCCGTTTTCAACGGATAATTTCTAACGAGTAAATGAAAGCCTTGTTTTTCGATTTGTTTTTTCGGGTTTTTAATTTCCTCCAAGACCTCAAAAGTTTTGCCCGGAAAATCTTCAATCAATTGATTTGAAGTATAAAGATGTGAATTTACGTGGAGTTTTTTCAAACCGAATGCAGCACCAACCCGCTTGAACGCACCCGATTTCAAAATGGCGGCATTCGGTTCATATAGGAATTTTTCAGGCTCGGAAAACTCCGACAATGTTTGGGGTTCTTCATCCCAATTAAATTTGAAATCGGGATGATTGGAAGCCAAATTTACCGCTTTTATTTTCGGATTCGGATGCTTTTCCTTTTTACAAGCCAATAGTATTTCCCTGACTTCATTTTTGACGGCCACAATATGGATTCCCTGAATCTGCGGAATTTTCTCGATTGTTGATTTCAAATCCAACAAAGGCGAAAGTTTGAAGACCAAGGTTTCGGCACGCGACAAGAATTCCTCCATCCAATCGAGGATATTCGGTTCCAAATCTTCCAGAACCACTTTCCGCTGCGAAGCGATTCTGCGCGAAGGATCTAGGTAAATCACATCCCATTTGGAAGTCGGATTTTGGCTGAAATAATTTTCAAATTCCGCATGAATGTATTTTAAATTGTGCTGATTTAATATCGTGAAATTATGTTTAGAAATTTCCACCAATTCCGGGTTCCTTTCCAATGCGGTTACAGTTTCAAATTTTTGAGCAAAAGCAAAAGCATCGATGCCCATTCCGGCCGTTAAATCAATCAGCGTTGTTCCTTTTAGAATTTCAGATTTATAGGTCGAGGTTTTCCAAGATGAAGCTTGCTCCAGATTGATGGAGGGCGGAAAATAAATTCCTTCTTTCTCATATAAAAAAGGAAATTTGTTTTTGGCGATTTGCATACCCTTAATTTGCTGCGCCAATTCAGAAGAAGAAACATTTTCAAAAGGAGATTTTTGGAGGGAAACTTCACGAACATCACGGTTTTGGTTTTCTCGGATAAATTCTTGGATTTCGGAATGGAGCAGATTTGGGTTCATTTCATACAAAGTTAAAAAATGTGCCATCATTTTAGGTTATTTGCCACTTCCATCCATCGCAAAAAATCGATTTTCTATAAATTCCTTACCTTTGGCGGCTCATTTAAGCTCTTTGGAGCCGTGGAAAAATCTATGATTTTATGGAAATTCAACTGAGAGATTCTTACACATTGGTTACGGAATGGCTGGACGGCCTATTGGGTTCTTGGGGAATTTCGGGAAATTACTTGCCCTTCGTCAATTTGATTGTTTTATTGATTCTGTCATTATTGTTTTTGGTTTTGTTGCAATTCATCATTCGTCGGATATTATTGAAGGTTGCTTACAATATTGCCAAAAAATCCAAAACGAAATTTGATGACTACCTCATTCAAAATAAAGTTTTGAGAAATATTGCAGGTTTAGTGCCTTTGTATTTATCCGTAGTTTTCATTCCTTTGATTTTCGCCCATTTTCCAAGCTGGGTTGTTCCCGCTCAGAAATTCATTGACCTTTTGTTGATTTTTGCCTGGGTTTTGGTTTTGAGTTCACTTTTCCGATCCATCAAAGACCATTTGCAAACCAAGAAAGGCTTTGAAGGGAAACCGCTTGACAGCTACCTCCAGGTTTCCTACATCTTATTGTATTTCATTGGCGGGGTCATTGCATTTACACTCATATCCGGTAATTCGCCTTGGGCTTTCATCACCGCGATGGGTGCGGCTTCTGCAGTTTTAATGTTGGTTTTTAAGGATACCATCTTGGGTTTCGTAGCCAGCATACAAGTTTCGACCAACGACATGGTACGCATCGGGGATTGGATTGAAATGCCCAAATACCAAGCAGATGGTGACGTGATTGAAATCAACCTCAATACCGTTAAAATCCAAAATTGGGATAAAACCATTACGACCATTCCGACTTATTATCTGATTACCGATTCTTTCAAAAACTGGCGGGGAATGCAGAAAACAGGTGGCAGGCGAATCAAACGTGCCATCAATATCAAGATTTCCAGCATTCATTATTTATCGGAGGAAGAACTTGAGGAGCTTCGAAAAATAAAAATTTTGGTTCCTTTTCTCGATAGCCGCCAAGCGGAAATCGACCTGTACAACCAAGAACATTTTCCCGACCGCTCTATGCCGGTCAACGGACGGAACATGACCAACATTGGAGTTTTCCGCCAATATGCAAATGAATACATTCGCCAAAACCCCAACATACGCCAAGATATGACGATGATTGTTCGTCAATTAGCACCGACCGAACACGGGCTTCCTTTGGAGTTGTATATGTTTTCGGCTGATACCCGGTGGGCAGTTTATGAAAATGTGATGGCTGATATTTTTGACCATCTTTTGGCTGCCATCCAGTATTTCAATCTCGAAGTATTCGAAAACCCGTCTTCAGATGACCTGCGAAGTTTAAACCTAAACAAAATTCCTGAAATATTGAATTGATAAACCAGGTAGGAACGATTACAAATTCCTCGTAATGCTTTGAACGATTTTATATTCGGAAAAGAACTCTTTCAAAACCACTCTCAATACCGTATAAGCCGGAACGGCTACCGCGACGCCGATGACTCCGAATAAAATCCCGCCAATTAAAATCACCAAAAAAATCTCCAAAGGGTTGGAGCGGACACTTCTGGAATAAATCAAAGGTTGGTTGATAAAATTGTCCCAGACATGGGTTAGGCAGTACCAGAACATAATCCACAGAACGGTCGGAACGATTTGCGTCCTGAAATCGAGCCCCAAAGCATGTAAATCGCTCATTGATAAACTTGCCATGATGGCTCCGCCGAGCAGCGGGCCGATGTATGGCAAAGGGTTCAGCAAAGCGCAAATCAAGGCGATGACTGCCGCATAATTGATCCCGAAAGAGAGCAGAATCACAAAATAAAACGTGAACATAATCAATACCTGAAGCGTCAGTCCGATAAAATAACGCGAAAGCAGGTTTTTGGTTTTACTGAGCACGGATTCAAAACGAGGTTCTTCCGCATTTGGAACCACCGCCATCAACATTTTATTAATTAAGTCCCGGTCTTTTAAAAAGAAAAAGGTGATGAATACGATTGAAAAAGTATCAATCATCAATACGCCCAAAGTGGTAATTGAATCTCCAAAAATTCCAGAAATACTTTTCACATCCACTTTCTCTACGGCGTCACTTACATAGGTTTTCAGGAATGGAATGTCCAAAATACCCAATGAATCCGAAAGCAATTGTAATTGCAAAGCAACGGCTCCTTCAAAACGATCCAAGTAAACGAAATTGCCCCAGAATCGAAAAGGTTGTTTCAACACCAAGGAAATAAACAAACTGATAAATCCTACAAACAAGGTGATGAATAAACTAATCGTAACAATTGCCGCTATACTGTTGGGAATCCGAAGTTTATTATGCATCAGGTTCATCAAAGGCCGGCCGATCATGGCCAATACGAAAGCGATGGCCAAATAAGCAAATACCGAACGAATTAACCATAGAAAATACAAAGCCAGACAAACCAGTATCGCGATTCCCAAAGCTCTCAGGATGCCATATGACAGTTGTTTGTAATTCATAAGGATTTTTCCAATTTTGCGGCAAGGCGTTTCGAGAAAATAGGTTCTATCAAAACCTTTGTTTTATTAGGATCCGGAACGGGAAGTTCCAGCGGTTTCTCGGCCGGGTTTCGAAACTTATTGACCCCGATCAACACCAGTTTTCCTTCATCAAAAGCAGCTTGTTCTTTCTCCGCGCTTTTGGAAATCATCTTTTGAATAGTTCCTTCGAACAATCCTTTAAGAAATCCGCCGTCCGATTCTATTTTCTTGAATAATTCCAAGGCGTTTTTACAAAACAAATCTGTGAGGTTTTCAATGAAATATCCACCTGCAACAGGATCTTGGAATTTATCGAAATGGGATTCGCGCTGCAATAATAATTGCTGCTTTGAGGCCAATTCTTCGGAAAAATCAGACCCATTTTGGATGGCATCAAATGGGTATACAAATACCGCGTCCGCTTTGCCCTGAGCGGCAGCAGAGACCTCTAAACCACCCCTAATCAGGTTGTTGTGAATATCGAGAACCGATTTGTTTCGCAAAGAAGTTTCCGCATAAATAAAGGTGTCGGATGTTGTCCCATATTCAGACGCAATGTTACCCCAAAGTTTACGCAATGCACGCAATTTAGCGATTTCAAAGAAATAATTGCTGCCTACCGCGGTTTTGAAGAAAATCTTTTCCGCCGATTCACCGCCAAACTTTTGTAAATATTCATTGCCGTGAGCCAATGCAATTGCAATCTGCTGCACATGGTTGGCTCCGGCATTTTGATAAAGCGAAGCATTCACCAGAAGGGATTTGGCGAAGTGTTTTTCCTTCAACATTTCCCTGCCCAAATGAAAGTCTTCATTTTCGGAGCGGTACCAATTCCCCGTTGCGACCAGATTTCCCAAACAATCGAATCCGAGGTATTGGAGATTTGGGATTTTGGAAAAATCGGTTCGTTGAATCGTTTCATGAGGGGTTTTGAAATGGTAAAAAAAATCCAAATATTCCGGAATCCGGGAAATATTTTCAATCTGTTCATCATTCAAATTGAAACCATACAAATAAGAAAAATCCTGATCAGGATGACCGGAAAAGTCGGCGATAACCTTCCAATCGGATGCCGTATTGATAATGTTTGAATTAGTGTATTCCACATCGTCCCGGGTGTAAAGCGGTTTTACTTGAATCCCTTCGGGCGAATCCCAAACAAGTACTTCATTGTAATCCAATCCCCCAAGTTCCGCTTGCACTTTGAGTTTCCATTCTTGAGGACTGAGTTCTGGAAATTCAGTGTTGGGCTGATTCATTGGCTATGGGCTTTTTTACTTTTTGTTCTTCTACAATAAATACTTCTTCGTCTGCTCTTTTGAGGAAATGCTTTTCACGCGCAATCCTTTCAATTTCAGTGGAATCATTTTTCATCCGGTTGATTTGAATGGTTTCTTTTTCCAATTTTTCCCCGTAATATTTTTTATCTTGGTTCAATTCGATGATTTCTTTATCGAGCTCCCGGTGGATAAAGAATGAATTTTGATCAAAAAAGACCATCCAAATTACGAAGAAAGCACCCACAATCAGGTATTTATTCAGGAAAATTTTATACCACCTGGATGATTTACCGTTTTTTTCTATGGGGTCTTTCAAGGGGTTCATCTCAATTGGGTTGAAATTAATTTGTCTTTGATAAGGGTCGAAAGCAGCCGGATGGCCACCTCATTTTTCTTTTTCATATTGGGAACGATGATATCGGCATAACTTTTAGAAGGTTCGATGAATTGTTCGTGCATCGGCTTGAGGGTTTTCTGGTACCGTGTAAGCACCTCATCCAAGTCTCTTCCTCTTTCTTGAATATCCCGCCGGATCCTGCGGATCAACCGTTCATCAGAATCGGCATGCACAAATATTTTCACATCAAACAAATCCCGGAGTTCCGGATGCGTCAAAACCAAAATCCCTTCGATGATGACCACATCTTTGGGATGGGTCAGAATAGTCTCCTCTTTTCGGCTATGGGTAATGAAAGAATAAAGCGGCTGCTGGATGGTTTCACCATTTTTCAATGCAAGCACATGACGGGTAAGCAACTCGAAGTCAATGGAACGGGGATGGTCGAAATTTATTTTTTCCCTTTCTTCCAAAGAAAGTTCATTATGGTCTTTGTAATAATTGTCCTGCGAAATGACCAAAACTTCCTCGGCATCAAGGTTTCGCAGTATATTGGTCACTACGGTCGTCTTCCCTGATCCTGTCCCCCCCGCTATTCCGATGATAAGCATAATTTACGATTCTTTTGGAAAATATTCTTTTTGTTTATAATATTTCGGCATGGTGCGAAAAACATAGACATCCAGCAAGGCTTTGACACGGGCGAAATACTCTCGCGAAAGCGTGACTTTGCCATAGGTTTCAGGCACATCCCGGGCATTAAATCCCAAGGCGTAAATATCGTGATTTTTAGCAATAAAAATAGCCCGTTCATTGTGAAAATCTTGGGAAATGATTGTCAGCGAATCTTGACCAAAGACTTCCTTTGCCCGAATGACCGAATCCAAGGTGCTGAATCCCGCGAAATCCTCTACGATACACTCCGCGGGAATACCCATTCCCACCAAGTATTTTTTCATGTCGCGGGTTTCATTGTATTCGTGAATGGAATTGTCTCCGCTGACAATGATGAAATTGATTTTTCCTTTTTGATACAACTCAAATGTGGCTTCCATGCGGTTTTGGAAAAAAGAATTCACTACCCCTCCCCGGGCGCGTTTGCTCGTTCCTAAAACCAATCCGGTTGCATTGTAGGGGATTTCATCTGCCTCATTATAAGTCATTCCTTCAGCAGATTTTTCCACCCAATGGTTGGAAAGCAAAACGGAGGTGGTAAACAAAATGAGCAATGCCAAAAGCAGTTTCCAGAATCGTCTAATCAAAGTTTTCATCTGCTCGTTCAATTAATCTTTCAGACAAGGACTTGGCTGTTTTGGCACCCAGCTGTTTGATTTTTTCCGCACTTCGGATGAGGTTGCCTCTGCCTTCGGTCAGTTTGTTCATCGCGATTCGGTAATCCTCTTTGGTACGGTCAATATTTTTCCCGATACTGATCAAATCTTCGGTAAAACCAACGAATTTATCGTAAAGTGCTCCGCCCTGCCGGGCGATTTCCATGGCGTTTCGGTTCTGATGTTCAAACTTCCAGATGCTGGAAATGGTACGCAATGTTGCCAACAACGTAGAGGGTGAAACCACCACAATATTCCGCTCAAAAGCATCGTTGAAAATCTCCGGGTCGGATTGAACGGTGGCGGTGAAAGCGGATTCAATCGGAATAAAGAGCAGTACAAAATCAAGGCTGCGGATGTCGTAGATATTTTGGTATTGTTTTTCGGAAAGGGATTTGATGTGCGCCCGGACGGAGTTCACGTGGTCCTTCAGGTGGCGGGGCTTTTGGGTTTCGTCCTCTTCATTGAAATACCGTTCAAAGGCGAGGAGGGAAACTTTGGAATCCACCACAATGGATTTGTTTTCCGGCAGGTTAACGACCACATCGGGTTGGATGCGGCGGTTGTCTTCGGTGGCATAGGTTTTTTGGATGAAATATTCCCGATCTCTTTCCAATCCGCTTTTTTCGAGAATCCTTTCCAAAATGACTTCGCCCCAGTTGCCCTGCATTTTCTGGTCACCTTTGAGTGCTTTGGTCAGGTTTTGCGCTTCTTGGTTGATGCGCTCATTGAGTTTCGATAAATCTTCGATTTGCTGTTTCAGGGAAGCGTTCTTTTCGATACTGTCTTTGTGGCTGGCTTCCACTTTGGTTTCGAAATCTTTTAATTTTTCTTTTAAAGGATTCAGGACGATTTCCAGATTCAGTTTATTTTGTTGGGTAAACTTTTCGGATTTATCCTCAAAAATTTTCTGGGCGAGGTTTTCAAATTCCTTTTTGAAACGTTCATTGAGTTGTTCGATTTCGGCCTTGTGTTCCTCAAGCCGGTTGAGAAGGTTGGCGTTTTCCGTTTGTTTCTGAGCCAATTCCACAGCGAACTTTTCTTTTTCGGTTTCGGAAAGATTCCATTTGGATTCGATTTTTTCAAAGGATTCGCGGTGTTCCGCCCTCAATTCATCCAAAGAACTGTTCAAAAGCTTTTCCCTTTCCAAGGCTCCGTTGAGGACGGCTTTGGCCTTGAGTGAAGAAAAATAATAGCCCAGCACCGCGGCACCGGCCGTTAAAATTAATAGTAAAACAATCCAAACCCAAGTTTCCATTCCGTAAAATTAGAAAATGTTTTTTGTTTAAATAAGCGAAAACCGACCGTTTAGCCCAAATTGAAGGGATGAAAAAATATTATTTTTTCTCTCGCAGCAAATCCCTGATTTCCGTTAACAACCTTTCTTCGGTAGAAGGGGCTGCTGGTGTTTCTTCCGTGGCCTTTTCTTTTCTCCTGAGTGAATTAATTCCCTTAATCATCAAAAATATACAAAAAGCAATGATGAGGAATTGAATCATGATGTTGATGAAATTCCCGTAATTAATGGCGACTTCGCTGATTCCTGCCGCTTCATTGGCTTCGGTTAGAATGATCCGCATTTCGCTGAAGTCGATTCCGCCGGTGATGTATCCGATGGGTGGCATGATGATGTCGTCCACCAGAGAAGTTACGATTTTGCCGAATGCGCCGCCAATAATGACACCGACTGCCAGATCGATTACGCTTCCGCGCATCGCAAACTCTTTAAATTCTTTGAGCATTCCCATAATTTCAAATTTTGAAATGAAAGGTAGTGTTTTTTTCAATTACGCACCCAGCGGATTTTCGTTTCTCCTTCTTTGATTCCCCAAGTGTCTGACAAACCGCCATTGATTTCCACCACGAATTTGGAGTCGGCCGCTGCACCTGCGACGGTTCCACCCCCCATTTCAGAATCCGCGCCCGGCTGCGCATTCCTGGCAATGTTGATCAATACCGAATCTTTGGAAAAATACATGATGTCCAAAGGAATCCGCGTGTTTTTCATGTAAAAGGTATGCCGTCTGATTTCATCGTCGCCAAAAATAAAAAGCATGCCGTGGTCTTCTGCCATTTGGGAACGATCCATCAGGCCGCGTGCGCGCTCATTGTTGGTTTCGGCAATTTCTATGTCGATTTTTTTGAAAGGTTCTCCGTTTGCATTCAGGAACTCGAGTTCGCCTTCTTTGGTAAAGGCGATTTCAACGATGTTGTTTTCCCGGGCAACCGGCGATTCTTTTTTCTCGCATGAAACCACCACCGCCATTAAACCCAAGGCAAAAAAAACTTTTTTCATTGTTTAAATTTTAATCTTTATACATTCTATTTTTGGATGTCGCCATGATGATGATTCCTAAGAGAATAAAAGGGATACTCAAAATCTGGCCGTTGTTCAAACCGATATTCACCGCATCTGCAACGAACTCTTGTCCTTGGTCTTCTTTGAAGAACTCAACGAAGAATCTCACCGACCATAACAGGATAAAGAAAAGCCCGAAGATATAGCCCTGTTGGTATTTTTTATTGGTTTTTCGGTAAATATGCCAAATGACGAAGAAGATAATTACGTAACATATGGCTTCATACAATTGAGCGGGATGTCGCCCTACGACTTCACCGTAGCCTGCACTTTGGTTGAGGAATTTAACCGCCCATGGCAGGTCGGTTTCCTTGCCCACGATTTCGGAATTGATGAAATTCCCGACGCGAATCGCGGCACCCCCAAGCGGAACGGTGATGGCGACCCTGTCCAAAAGCCACAAGAGGTTTCGTTTCAAATATTTTCGGTTGAACAAATAGGAAGAAAGCAAAAAGCCCAAGGTCGCGCCGTGGCTTGCCAACCCTCTGAAACCCGAAAATTCATAGCCTTTCAAAAGCCCGAATAAGGCGGATGCTTCCGGGTTTTGTTGAACCGGGAGAAAGACCTCAATCAGGACTTGGCCGAGTGGTTGCCCCCAATAAGAATCAAAATTATAGAACAATTCGCCTAACCTTGCTCCGATGATTACCCCCAAAAAAGAATAGAGAAAAAGCGGGTCAAGGATTTTATAATCTACTTTGTCGATTTTGAAGATTTCCTTCATCACATACCAACCCATGACAAAAGCCAATATCCACATCAGGCTGTAATAATGAATTTTGAGGAAGCCAAAATCCAATAAAACCGGGTTTATGTCCCAGACAATCGCTAATAAACCATTCATATTTTTTCTTTTTTCGGTACCGGATCATGGCCGCTGCCACCCCAAGGATGGCACCGGAAAATCCTTTTCGTCCCCAAATATAAACCTTTTATCAATCCGTGCATTCGTAAAGCTTGAATCATGTAATTGGAACAGGTGGGACTGAAACGGCAATTCTTGCCCAACCAAGGCGAAATGGCAAACTGATAAAACCTTACCAAGACGACAAAGGGAATTATTAAAATCTTCTGAAAAGAATTCATTCAAACAAATGTAATATATAATAGAGAAATTCTAAATTCTAAATTCTAAATTATTATAAAATTCCCAAAGCACAATCCCCGCACAAATACTCACATTCAGCGAATGCTTGGTTCCGCTTTGCGGGATTTCGAGGCAAAAATCACTTTGATTAACGACTGACTGTTGTACGCCATCCACTTCATTCCCGAAAACAACCGCATATTTTTCAGTCGGATTCAATTCAAATTCTGACAAGGTCTGACTTCCATCGGTTTGTTCGATGGAAATTAATTTAAAATTGGATGATTTTAATTTCGGAATCAATTCATTGATGTCTTTTACATATTCCCATTCCACACTTTCGGTCGCTCCCAATGCGGTTTTTCTGATTTCCTTGTTCGGCGGGGTTGCCGTGATTCCGCACAAATAAATTTTTTCGACCAAAAACGCATCGGAAGTTCGGAATATAGAACCGATGTTGTGCATGCTCCGAATGTTATCCAGCACCACAATTACCGGAATTTTGTCCGTTTTTTTGAATTCCTCCACTGTGATCCGCCCTAATTCTTCTAATTTCAATTTTCTCATGTCATTTGATAAGCTTTGGCTAAATTAGCAATCTTAAATCAAAATCTGTGGCCAAGAAAGAAACTCCTTTAATGCAACAGTATAACAGCATCAAGGCCAAATACCCCGACGCTTTGCTGTTGTTCCGTGTAGGTGATTTTTATGAAACTTTCGGAAGCGACGCCGTCCGTTGTTCAAAAATTCTGGACATTGTTCTGACCAAACGTGCGAATGGTTCGGCTTCGCATATTGAGCTCGCCGGATTTCCGCATCATGCGCTCGATACTTATCTGCCAAAACTAGTCCGGGCCGGATTAAGGGTTGCCATCTGCGACCAGCTCGAAGATCCGAAAATGACCAAAACCATTGTAAAAAGAGGCGTTACGGAGTTGGTTACTCCAGGTGTTTCACTGAATGACGAAGTACTTTCTGCCAAAACCAATAATTTTCTGATGGCGGTTCATACCGAAGATGAGTTTTACGGAATTGCAC